>NZ_JAZFTO010000320.1:0-34356 GCF_036446775.1 Candidatus Desulfatibia sp. | reverse complement strand
CGAGAAGAGCGTCCATCTGTCCCAGCAACACCAGAGGCAATTTTACATTATCCAAAAGGTTCAAACCGGCGACCATATCAAAGAACCCGGCCCTGAAAGGCGGATCGAGAGCGTCGGCGACAAGGAAAAAAACGTTCTGCGGGAACTCAAAAGACACTTCCGTAGTTTTAAAGCAGCGCCCGTGCAGTCGGCGCTCAAAGCTTCCATGGTTATTTCTTTGAAGGCCGGCGGCATACGAAACAGCGCTGAAGTCTAGATCCATCCCGATGGCGGTTTCACTGAACCTTGCCAGTGCAAATGTGTAGCGGCCCACAGAACAGCCCAGGTCCAGCGAACGTGCATATTGATTCCCGTCCCCAGGTCGTCCGGCTGCTGTTACAATGTCCCAGTACGGCCGTGGATCTGCCTGTTCTGCCATGAAAACAGGCGCATCAGAAGGGATGCTGTAGTGAAATTCGATGTAGGTGCTCAGCCGACGTTTCTCATTGAAATTCCGGTGATCCGTTTCTTCCAGGGATTTAAAATAAGACTCCATTTCAGCGGATCTGAATGTCATATTAAAAAACCGGGATTTCTGCGCACGCCGCCACTCTTTGAAATTTTTGACAACGATGGGCACACCTTCCACAATCGCAAAGGTTTCTAAGCAGGTGTCATTGGTACATTCCAGGAATCCTTCAATAATAAAATCCCCCTCTGATCGAATCATCCGGGCGGATTTAAGGGGAAATTGCACAATTGTGTCCTTGCCGGGTCGACGGCACTTTGGACAGATTAATTCCCGCTGATCAAAAAATTCCGTAAGCAAACGTCATCCCCCGACAATCACATCCGCACTACCCTCAATTAATTTGCCGGAACTGCCGCAGTGTTGAACCTGATCGCCCATGCGATGGGCCGGCATATTGTTGATCAAAACCGTAGCGCTGCCGGCGGCGGCTGTCCATGAATTGGGTCCGCAACAAGGGGAATGAATCCCTGGGTCTCCTTGTCGTAAAGCGGGTCTATTGTTAACCAGTACAGTCGGCGAACCCTGCACGGCTGGTCCGGTTACCGGATGGGGGCAGGCAGGACAGCCGTGAGCGTCCGAGGCTGCCTGTGATTTATCTCCCAATCTTCCTTGTCCCGGCATTTTCACCTCCTTCTAATTTATCTTCACCATAGCCCCCTTAATCGTCACCTCTCCGGTTGCTTTAAGGGTCAAATTGCCCGTCACTTCCAAAACAAAATTCCCCGTGACTTTCTGAGTAAAGTCGGCCGCGTTTGTGTGGGTTTCATTGCCCTGGCTGATCGTCACGGTCCGATCGCCTTTTTCAACCGTTAGGGAATCATTTTCTTCCTTGATCGTAACGCTGCGATTTTTGGTAACCGTTACCGTCTGGTCGTTTTCTATCTCGGCGACCATATCCTTTTGGGCGTGGATATACAGTTCTTCGCTGTCTTTGGTGTCATCAAAACAGATCTCGTTGCCGGCCGTTCCCTCTTTGGTGGATATGGTTTTGATGGTGCTTTTGTTCTTATCGTCGGGCAAAGTGTAGGGCACCGTTTGGGTGGCATTGTAGACCGTGCCGATGATGATCGGTTTGTCCGGGTTCCCCTCCAGAAAGCTGACGATAACTTCCGTACCGATACGGGGAATAAACAGCGTGCCCCAGTTTTTGCCGGCCCAGACCTGGGCTACCCGAACCCAACAGGAACTGTTTTCATCTTTTTGCCCTTCCTGATCCCAGTGAAACTGTACCTTGACCCGTCCGTACTGGTCCGTCCAAATTTCCTCTCCGGATTTACCCACAACCATGGCTGTCTGGGCTCCGAAAATTTTGGGCTTGGGGGTGATCGGGAAAGGCCTGAAGGATATATCCCCGGGAAAGGCGTCGAACGTATTGGTATATCGATCCTGTGTGGCCCAAATGGAGAGGGAGCGCAAGACATACGACCCATTCATTTCCTCTCGCTCGTGGTTTTGCAAATCAAATTTACATCCGGCAATGAATGTCCGGCAGAACCCCTGCCCTTTTAAAAGCTTTTGGGGCAATTCATAGCTTTCAATACGCCTGTTGGCAATGGTTTCACCGTCATCGGCGGTAGTAAATCCGCCCGGATACTCATATATCCTGAGATTCCCTTCCAGCGATCCGTCCACACTGGTGAGCAGGTCGGTATCGGGTGTTTCAAAGTTATAATCCTCTGCTCCGAACTTATTGGGAATCAACTGCTGCTCAAAGGAACACCGGTCAATCAGTTTATCCGTTGCCTGCTGGTCCTGAAAAACATGCCTTATACTAGCCGTCTCCAATCCCGGGCAGGCCTGATGGGCATCCGCATCATCTGCCATAACAAGGGTATGGGTATCTTGTGTATGCTCGAAAAAATAGAATATGCCCTCGTCCTCTATCAGCCGGGAAATAAACTCAAAGGCGGTTTCCTGGTATTGGGTACAGTAAACTCGTTGTTGATAAGTGCTGGAAGTCCGATCATCGAAATCCGTAAAGCCCAGGTCTGAAAACACAGCGGCAATGATCTCCGGAACGGTCTGATTTTGATAAATTCTGCTGTTGGATGTCAGGGTCAGATGCCAGAGCCAGGGACGAATTTCGGCATAATAGGTGGTTATTTTACCGTCATAACCGGCCTGAATAAACCGAAACACGACCCCGTTTATATGGCGCTTGGTTCCATCATACTGTTTGATAACAACCGTAATATTTTCCCCTAAAATCTGTGAAAAATCGATATTGTTATCATCGGTTTTAAGTATGAGTTTAAAATGGAAAAGCCCTGATATCTGCTCAATTCCTTCAACTTCATGCAAAAAAAACTTTCTGGGACTTTCATCCAGCGGCGTCAGCACATACAGCCAGGTTTCCTCACTCTCCGCGGCGTCCTCCTCATCGGGCTCCTCATCTTCGGCGGCCTCGGCATCATCTTCATCTTCCAGATCTTCCGGCGGTGCGTCCTCTTCAATCTCTTCTTCCCCCTCATCGGGGGTCAACGCCTTCTCGCAGACCTCACAAAATGGTGTTCCGGTCTGGGCAGCCTGCTGTAGCGAATCCGCCTGACCTGCTGTCCGGGGCTCAACCCCTTCATCCTCAAAATTTCCATTATTTGGAGGATCCTCGTTAACCATAACTTCCTCACTTTATGATATTTTGACGTTAAACTCTTCTTACCGGCGCTTGAATATCTCCAACCAGCGCTTTGATTTTTTTGGGGTTATCCGTTTATTTAAGCGGATTCGATCCAATATCTGGGGCTTGTCTGTATCTTCCGGTGTGTCGCCGGCGGTGGGTGGGTGGGAATCGGCCGGAACGTTATTGGCCATCGACCAGTCAAGAGAGACGGGGGTGCGCGAATTAGTCACGGTGATATCCGTTAAAGGTATAGGCGGCTCGAACCGGTATGTAAACTCCCCGGCAGAATCCAGGTAAACATATATCGCGGTGCAGGTTTCGCCAATGGCCATACGTTTAAGAAGTTCTCCCGAAAGCTCCGGCAGCAGAATCTGAGTCAGAATATGATCCACATTACGGGCACCGGTGTCTACTTCAGTGCACCGGGCAGCAACGGCGGCGACCAGTTCCTCGCTGTAGGTCAGCTCCGCCTTATAATTATCCTGGAATCTATTCCGGATCTTTTCCAGATTCAACCGGACGATTTTTTGAATTATATCATCTGCCAGAGGATAGTAGGGGACAATCACCAACCGCCCCAGAAATGCGGGTTTAAAATATTTCAACAATTCAGGTCGAACCATGTCCGCCAGGGCTTCTGCATCGGGCATATTTTGCGGATCACGACAGGCCCTCAGTATAACTTCAGATCCGACATTGGAGGTCAGTAAAATTATGGTGTTTTTAAAATCGACCATTAGCCCCTCGGAATCCTCCAATCTGCCTTTGTCAAAGACCTGGTAAAAGAGTTCCATCACATCCGGGTGCGCTTTTTCCACTTCATCCAGAAGCACCATGCTGTAAGGATTCTGACGCACGGCCTCGGTCAGAACACCGCCCTTTCCATGACCGACATAGCCCGGCGGTGCGCCTTTAAGACCTGAAACCGTATAGGCCTCCTGGTATTCGGACATATTCACCACCACCATGTTGCGATCACCACCATAAAGATGATCGGCCAGGGTTATGGCTGTTTCAGTCTTTCCGACACCGGAAGGCCCCACAAGCAGAAACACCCCCACGGGCTTTCCGGGATCATCCAGGTTGGCGCGGAACGTGCGAATGCGACGGCATATGACGTCCAGCGCCTGGTCCTGGCCGATGATCCGCTGCTGCATCTTTTCCTTAAGCGTAAGCACGGTCTCGATTTCATCCGTGAGCATTTTGCCCACCGGAATGCCGGTCCAGTTCGATATCACTGCGGCAACGATTCTGGAATCCACAAAAATCGGGACCATGGGCGTATCTTCCTGGACGGCTTCCAGCTCTTTTTTTTCTCTAACCAGTTCTTTGCTCAGACGTTCAATATCGTTTTCCAGGTTTTTCCGCCCCTCCGCCGCCAATTGCGCAATGCTTTTTTGAAGCTTCAGGACCCGCTTTACCGCTTTGAGCTCATCTCGCCACTGTTTCTCCAAATTTTTCCTGGTCTCTTTGGCCGACCGCAGTTCATCCACCAGTTCATCGATACGGTCGGCATGATCCTGGCCGGAAGTTTTTTCTCTTTTAAGAACGGCTATTTCCAGCTCGAGCTGCTCCATACGGTTAATGGCATCTTCGACTTCGGGCGGGGTACCGTTTTGACCGACGGTCACACGGGCACAGGCTGTATCCAGAACGCTGATGGCTTTATCAGGGAGCTGTCGCCCGGTGATATAACGGTGGGAGAGTCTAACTGCGTCCCGAACGGCCTCGTCCAGTATGGTAACCTTATGATGCGTTTCAAGATTGGCAACCATGCCGCGCAGCATCTCAACGGCGGCGTCCTCGTCCGGCTCTGCAACCTTGACTACCTGGAAACGGCGCGCAAGAGCGGAGTCTTTCTCAAAATATTTTTTGTATTCCGACCATGTGGTGGCAGCAATTGTCCGCAGTTCTCCCCGGGCCAGTGCCGGTTTGAGCAGATTGGCCGCATCACCCATACCCGCCGGTCCGCCGGCACCAATCATGGTATGGGCTTCATCAATAAACAAGACTATCGGCCGGGCGGCACTCTTGACTTCATTGATCACGGATTTGAGGCGTTTTTCAAACTCACCCTTTATCCCGGCGCCCGCCTGCAAAAGGGCCAGATCCAAGAGGCGCAGGGAAATGGTCTTCAGCGAGGGGGGCACGTCCCCCTTGGCAATACGCAACGCAAAACCTTCGACCACGGCTGTTTTGCCCACACCGGCTTCGCCGCAAAGTATGGGATTATTCTGACGCCGACGGGTCAGTATATCGACAAGCTGTCGAATTTCGGCATCGCGTCCCTGGATGGAATCGATCTTACCGTCCCTGGCACGGACGGTAAGATCGATGGTGTATTGATCCAAAGCCGGTGTCTGAGATGAACCATCGGCCGGTTCAGATGATACATCATAATCGCTCCCGTGGGCGGCTTCCGATAAAGCCCCTTCGCTCGAGCTTCGAATGATCTCGGTAATATCATGCTTAATCGAATCACGCGGTATCCGCTTCAGCGACGGGGCCGACTCTAAAATTACTCCCCTGAGGATATCGTTATCTAAAAGCGCCATAAACACAGCACCGGAACGGATCATGTTTGCATTCATATAAAGAGAGGAAAGCAGCCAGGCCTGTTCAAGCAGCCGCAGGATATGGGGGGTAAGGGCCGGTGTTCTGCTGTTGCCGCGTTTGAAGCGGTCAATGGATCGGGTTAGTTCGCGATTGATATCCGCTATTTTGACATCGTAGTAACGCAACAGACTCTGGATGTCGGTGTCCGGTATGTCGATAAGCTTCAGTAAATAATGCTCGATTTCAACATTATAATTGGTCTGGGAAAGACATAATTCAGCCGCCCCCTCCAGCCCCTTTCGACAGGGCGAATTCAGTTTCTCGATAAGCGATTGGATGTCAAAACTCATGGCGACTATGCTCTTATTTTTCTTTCATAATCAAACCCGAACGCGTCTTTGAGCTTGCCAAGCAGTCGGGGCGAAAGCCTTACGCGACCGTCTTCTGCCCGGGCGTTGCCGGAATTTAGCCAGGATGTCCATCCGAGTCTGGGGCCTTGCAAGCCCCCTAATCTTGATGGGGGAACCTCCCGGGCCTGAAGATTCAGGATAAAGTCAAAATCGAATTCCGTTCCGGCATAAAAACGCGTCAACTGAGAGAGCGGACCGTAGGACCGACCCGGCGGCAGAAACGCAGAAAATTTATCAAAGTTCAGGGACTCGCAGTGCAACTCGAATTTTCCCTGATGGTCCCAGGCACGCGTTCCCAGCAGCGCGCTGCGGCCAAGAATTTGATTCTGCCCGGAAATGCCTATGTGCGTAATCTCATCTGCTTCAATATGATACCATTGCCCCACAAGCTGGACCCCTTTAAGGCTGACGTTAAAATAGTCCGATAAAATATGTTCCAGCCCTCTCATGGAGCGGGGTTGTTGGGACAGCAAGCCGGTATAGTAAAGCAGGGCCCGGTCCTTAACCTTCATGCGCTCTTGAAGTCCTGCCGTTCCCAAACCAAAGAATGAAAACAGATACCTGGCGAAGCGGCTTTTTGCGGGCGCCGTGAATTCAAAACCGATCCGAAAAGTTTTGCGCACCCTGAACAGAATGGAAACGAGCCGGTGATTGAAGATATCAAGAAAAGCCTTAAAGGCGGTGTCTTTTCTCCGAGCCCGTTCCAATATAAGTTCTGTATAGGGGATGGGCAGGGGGCCGAGGCAACCGGCCAGTCCCATAAAGTTGATCTCCATTTCAGACGGTTCGGCGTTATGATCCTTGCCGGTTATTTCATAGATCTCGCTGGCCGGAAAATCGTGGCTGACCCGTGATTTGAAACGCACCGCTTCCTTTTCAGGTTCAGAGCCCTCTCCTGTTGGAACTTTATCAGGATTAAGTATTTCCAGCAGTTTGACCGCCTGATAAAACTCGAATCGATAGCTTTTTTCCAGGAGCAAATCCGTTAAAGGATGATCTGATCCCCAGCCATGGGCTCCCATTTTTTCCAGACTCCTTCTTTCTGTTTACTTCTGATAATCAGTTGGGTAAAGGAATTAATGGATCCGTAAAGTGGAAAAAACCGGTTCAAGACAGCAGCCATAAGAAAAGCGCTGCTGCCCACATACAGTCGTTCGTCAAGCACCAGGGTGATCTCGATTCCCCGGCAGAAACCTCTCCAGGCATCAGGGCCGATTCGTCTGAACGCCTGCCTGGTGGACATTTCACGAATACCGGAAATCTGATGTTGAGTGTCCGGGTGGTCGGAAAAACAATAGAGTCTCAAAATTTCCCGCAGCGCCTTGAGACTCCCTTCCCCTTGACTTAGAGAAAGGTAATTGAGTGAAAGATGCGAAATCAATCGCCACAATGACGCCCCTTCCAGCGGCGGATCGATCTGAGGAGTAGGTTTGCTGAGGGTATAAATAGACGAGAGCGGGGCGGCCTTTTCTATCTGCAGGACCGCACCGGCCGGCAGTTCCTCGGCCAAACGTCGATTTGTGCAGAGTGTATGCGCAAAAACGGTAGTTGTGGCCGGGATTCGGGGATTAAAATCAAGATCTACAAAGGATAAAAACATCTCTGTTCCGGGCAAATCCTTGCGGCCGGTCCCCTGCCTCCGGGAAAAGTAAAAAGATTGATGTTCTTTTTCCTCCATCAGATGATTGAAAGAAAAATAAGGCTCGAAAGTCATCGAGGTTTCTCTGACATCAGCGGTGGCGGAGACCGAAACGATGGAGTGAATTTCCGTTATCTTCTCGCGGCGCTTATCCGGATTGAGGCGATATTCCGAGTATCTTTGGTCCAGCCGAATCGGATCGCTTGTTTTGTTAAAAAGATTAATAATAGGGGTGCATCCCATACAAAACGTCGACTGGTCAATGACCAAGCGCTCGGCCGGCATTTGATCCAGTAGAAAAAGAATATCAAAGAAACGACCGGATAAGTGACGATTCAGATGATCAATATCCAAAAAAAGGAACTTTTCCGGAAATGTAAAGTACTCATGCAGCAGACGGTATCCGGAATGAGCATTGGGAGGATAGGGTAGCACATCCTCATCAATGTCGAAGCCAACCGGCAAAATGGAGTCATCAGGCAGAAAAACAGGTCGGTCAGATCCTTCAGGCAATATCGCTACGTTGACGACATGGTTAAAAAGCAGTTCATACAATGAAAAAACCAGCATCCTGTCGCCGTTGAGATAAAAACGCAAGCGATTGAAATCCAGCTCTTCCAGAGGTTCCGCCTGACTTTCAATTCTAAGCCGCAAGACCACGGAAACATTCGGTAGTGCGTCCAGGAAATCGAATTTATCCGTAGACTCGAAACCGGCGTAATTCAGCGCCACCGGCAGCAGGACAACCGGATAACAGGTTCTGAAACGGCAGGTCTGCCCTTGCTGACTCTGGGCAAACAGAGGTGTGTGTTTTGGAATTTCATGGCCGGAAGTCAATTTGCCCTGGGTGGGATCTACTTCAAACCGGGCCACCGTCATTGATGGGAGCGGGCTCGAAAACTGCGGATATAACGCTCCTAGAAGCGCCGTTGAAAGACGGGGAAATTCGCTTTCAAGGTCATACTGGATCCTGGCGGTTAAAAAGGCAAACGATTCAATCAGGCGTTCAATGTGCGGGTCCGGGCACTGGTCAGGGCCCAGCTCAAGCCTTCCGGCCACTTTAGGGTATTGCTCGGCAAAAGCCAATCCCATCTTTCGCAGATAGGTAAGCTCTCGTCTGTAATACTCGAGCAGCTGGGCGTTATCTGTTCGCATTAAGATCCACCGTCGCGCTTTGTTCCTGCAACACGGTTACGAAAGAGACCGGTGTTTTAACGGATTCGACAACCAGTACGGCATCAATGCCGATTCGTATGGCTTTTTCGTTGATCGCTACCGGTTCCATACTGATGCTTACCTTTGTAAGCCGAGGTTCAAAAAATGACAAGGCGCGCATAAGGCGCTTGATGAGTCTTTCCCGATCAGCTTCACTGCCGGTATAATAGGCGCCAAAATCCGGTATTCCGTAATCGATAACCGTCAGGTCGCGTTTGTCATAACGGGTTCCCGGCAGGGAGGTGCGCGTATTCAGCAGCCACACCAGGTCCCGTCGAACAGCCTCTTTTAATTTCTTTCGGCTGAGTGTTCTCAAAGGGCGCCTCTCCCGTTTTGCCCGTGGATTGTGGTCGACCAGCCGGTCAATCAGGGAAGCCCGGGCTTTAAAAACGGTTTTCGTTACCGGCATGACATGTAACCTCAATTAGCCTCTCGAGACCTGGCAGAACGCCCACTTTTGCCCTCCGAGGCGTAGGCTGCCTCTACGAGCCGGAGGCCCGATTCAGGCGCCAGATTCAAGTTCATTTCTTGGTTTTATCTAATTTAATCAGATTGTTAATGCGCTCCGGACGGATCGTCGTTTTTGGCCGTCAATCCCGGTTGAGCGGGAAACATGTTTTATATGTAACCAACCCGCCGGGTTTCTCTTAAGCAGGGCATATTCGTTCCGGCCGGTGCAGCGGGGCGGCACGCCCTTGCCCCCCACCGGCACCGGTATACAAATTTCCGAAAAAAATCGACGGTAAATCAAAACAATATCCGGAGCAATTGATATTAACTCACCGTATTTTCCTTCAGGTCATGTACAATGGGCTGGACGCCTTTGCTTATGGATCCGTCCTCCTTATCTTTGGGATCATAGCTGTATTGTATCTTGCTGTATGCCAGCGAAACATTCTCCATGGGCAGATCCCCAGCCCCGCCGGAGATGCTGAAGTTGGAGATGATCACGTCGTCCATAATAATCTCAAGATATTTGATCGGTTCATTACCACCGTCGGATTTAAAGCACTCAACGGTAGCAGTCTCATACTGTAGCCCTTTCCAGCATGCTCCAATTAGATCATCGGTGGCCGAATCAATGGCCTTGACAAAATTAAAGTCCGAATGATTGGCCATTTCAACGGTCGAACCCGATGACCCTCGCAGGGGAGAAGCCGGCTGGGAAAACCCGTGACTCCAGGAGAGGATTTCAATCCAGTCGACATGAGCTGCGTCGGTGCTTTCGCCGACTACATCATCAAATTTAATAAACATATTCGAAGCCATTATCTTCCTCCTTTTTAGCGGTTAGAAACTGTAGATAACGCATTAAAATATATGATATTTTGGGTCAAGCCCTTTATTCCCTCATAACTTCCGGGGTCGTATGGGGAATATAGAGAGCCCAATCCAGTCGCTGTTTGCAACAGCCTGTCTTTTAAATCCGCATCCGGTTACGGCTATCCCGCCGGCGGCGGCAGTTCAGCCACCAAACGAATGGATGTGGTCAGCTCTTCCAGCTGGAAATGCGGTCTGAGAAAGACAACAGCTTTATAACATCCCGGTTTCCCAGGCATTTCAGTCACATCCACACGGGCTTCCCGCAGGGGATACCGGGCCTTGACTTCCTGTCCGGCATCATCTTTGCCCAACACGTAATTGCCGATCCATCGATTCAGAAAAGCAGATACATTCTCCGCCGTCAGGAAACTGCCGACCTTGTCCCGCATGATCGCCTTGATGTAATGAGCAAAACGACTGGATGCCAGAATATAGGGAAGAACGGTTGAGAGCCTGGCGTTGGCGTTGGCCTGGGGCGTGTCGTAGATCTTGGGCTTCTGGGTGGTCTGCCCGCCAAAAAAGGCGGCGTAATCGGTGCCCTTGCAATGGATCAGGCTGATAAATCCCATGTCGTTCAACTCTTTTTCCCGGCGGTCGGTAATGGCAATTTCCGTGGGGCATTTCAGCGCGATATCGCCTTCGTCGGTGTTAAATGTGTGCGTGGGCAGTCCTTCTACCGTTCCGCCGCCTTCCACGCCTCGGATGGCCGCACACCATTTGTAATTGGCAAAGGCAGTGGTGATCCTTTGCGTCAGGGCGAAGGCCGGATTGCCCCAAAGGTATTTGGCATGATCCTTGCCGTCAACATCCTCTTCAAAATTGAGTCCTTCCACCGGCACGGTTTCGGCTCCGTACGGCAGGCGCATCAGGATGTGGGGCAGCACCAGGGCAACATAGCGCGAATCTTCGCTGTCGCGGAACGATCGCCATTTGATCAATTCCAGGCTTTCAAAGACCTTGGCCAAATCCCTGGGAATGCCAAGGTCGGTAAATGAATCCATGTCAAAAAGCTTGGGGCTTGCCGCGGCAATAAAGGGTGCATGGGCAGCGGCGGCAACATTGGAAATTTTCTCAAGCAAGGCCATGTCCTGGGGATGGCGTCCGAATTCGTAATCACCGACAAGCATGGTGTACGGATGACCGCCAAAGGTGCCGTATTCCTCCTCGTAAAGCTTTTTAAACAGCTGGCTCTGATCAAATTCAACCGCTTTTTCCAGGTCATTCAGCAATTCCTTTTGGGTGATGTTCAAAAGGCGCAGTTTCAGGTTCACACCGGTCTCCGTGTTCATCACCAGGTAATTCAGTCCCCGCCATGAGCCTTCGAGTTTTTGGAATGAAGCCTCATGCAGCACCTCGTTGAGCTGATCGGTCAGCAACTGGTCGATTTGGGCGATGCGTTCATTAATCATGGCAGCCGTGTCCGCACTGACGGTAATTTCATCGTCAAGAATCTGGGAGACCAGCTCTCCGATAAGATCCCGGGCATAAGGCATCTGGGATTCATCTCGAATCATATTGCCGTCGGTTACGATTTTATCCAGCAAGCTCAGTTCTTGTTCTTCGGCTGCGCCTTCTTCTTTGGTTTCTTCTGCCATTGTGTCCTCCTCTCAATCGAAACAATTGAGTATAAATTCATATTGTCGCAGGTTTACTTTTCGGTATCAGCCTTTTTTTTATCAGCCTTTTTTTTCTTTCCCTTGTCCTCTTCCGCATCCGGCTCTTCGGGAGCTGCCGCACTCTCTTCTCCGCCGTAAAGGGTTTTAATTTCCTCCATGCTTTCCGTGCTGGCAACCACGTCCTGAAGCAGCTGATCCAGTTCGTCGTTTCCGTCGAGTTTGGTCAACAGATCCGAGAGCCGCTGTCTGGCGTCATAGAGTTTTTTGAGCGGGGTCATCTGTTTGAGGACGGTCACCGGGTTAAAATCGTCCATGTGGTTGAATTTCAGTTCGACGTTCAGTTTGCTGCCGTCATCGGCCAGTTTATTCTCCACCTGGAAAACCAGCCGCGGATTGATCGAGGCCATGACATCGTTGAAGTTGTCACGGTCTATCTCAACAAACTTGCGGTCTTTGACTTTGGGTAATGCCTCTTCCGGCACACCGGACAGATCAGCCATGATGCCGCCGACAAAAGGGAGCTCTTTCATTTGAATAGCATCCCCAATCTCTACATCATAGGTTATCTGTACTCGGGGTGGGCGAATACGATCTAGTTTATGCTGCGTACTTTCGTCCATAATCTTCTCCTTTTGTTTAAGTTAAACAATATATGCAAACCACCGATCTATCCGATATCAGTGGGTTTCGCCCTTAAGCCCAGCAGGCTGTAAATGGTTTTAAGATCCTGGTCGTCATTTATCAGTTCCCTTAAAAGTTGTGTCAGCGTCATGCCGCCCCACGATACAGCCCGTTTTACCAGATAAGGGGTCGGGCTGTGAGGCTCGTGGATTAAAAGGTAGTCGGAAGCATCTGAGAGCATTCGATAGGCCTCGGCGCGGCTGCGGATAGATAGGGTGACATATTTCATTTCATCCCCCTTGCCGTAACCATAGGAATCTCTCGCCTCTTCGGAGGCGCTGTCAATGGAGGAAGCATCTTCCAAACCTCCGATCTCTCCTTCCTTTTCCTGCAAAAATTTGCTGACCAGAGCATGAATGTCTTGCAGCCTGTTTCTGAATTGAGTCAGGCTGAGGCCGTCTTGCCCGCATTTTTCTTCCAAAAATTCGTCAAGGGCCGTCAGGTTTTCAAGGGCCGCACTTAAATCCTGGTGCTGCTTTATGTAAAAGGACCGGTTAGTGAACATGACGCTGCCCAGAAATTTTGTGCGCGTGACCTTGTTTTGCGCTTCGGCCTTTTCAAGCAGCTTGTCGTCCTTGGCGGCCAGCTTCTCCAATTCGTTGGCACTTTCCCAGTCCGCATAGGTATATACGGCGGAATCCGTTGCAGCGGGCTTGGTAATCGGCACGAATTTGAGTTTTAAAGAAAGTTTTTCATTCATCCAGATCAGCGGAGAAATTCTGGCCTCCAGATCATTATCCCCAATTTCCGGGTGCAGGCTATCCCAGAAAGTATCACATAGTTCCAGCAGCAATTTCAACCCTTCCTTTACACCGGGAAATTTATGCAGGTGGATGAGGGCCTCTAAAAGCCAGGCTGCCACTTGCAAGTCTTTGGAGCGGGTCTCGAGTATCTCCAGGCACGTATCGTGGACCTGTTGCCAATCCGCCTTTTTTAGTTCCCTTTCCCATACGCCGACCGGTATACTGGCGTCGTCTTCCCGACGCGTCTCCTGGATGCGGTCATAGGTGCCTTCATAAATAAGATACTCACCCGCAGGATTTTCCTTTGAAATCGGATTGAGTACTCTGTCTGTTTCCAGAACAAACCCCGGCAGTTTTTCTTCCTCAGTCTCCCCCGGATCCTTGGCAGCGCTCTCATCAGCAACGGAAGCTACATATTTTTTTGGTTCTTTTTTTGACTCTTTTTTCTCTTCACTCATACTCCCCTCCGACTAATCGGTGGTCAATCCGGATGATACAAAGCAGGGCAGCAATTTCCCGAAAATTATCCATCTACTGAAATAGGTTCCAAATCCGGTGCATAATCCGGAAAAAACGGCATGACAAGAACCTGCTTCTTTTTGTCCGGTGTCAAAATGATCATGCGAATATATATTCGCGTTCTGGATTGTCCTTCATCTTTATTTTGCAATCCTTCTCGCATGGTATCAATATTAAATTTCAGGGTATGCGGCTTGGGGTCTGCGAGCTGATCGAAATCTCCGGCAGAACCGGCGTGCAGTGCCAGAAAACGAATCAGAGACCACTGGTTGTTAAATTCATATTCAGCAGTTCTGTCTTTTATTCCGGCTCCTTCCTGCCGACCGGCAAAAAACGGATAATGCAACGAATCTTTCGCCCACCTCAACTCGAGCCGAATGGTATCGCCATAACGCCATCTGCCCATAGAATCGGTGCCGCCGTATTTGAATTCCTGGCCGCCAACGGTTAGTTTCCAGTCGATAATGCGGTTGGCTCCTGCTTCCCGACTCCGGTTCACACGGAATGTTACGTCAAAATCGAATACGGGCACCGCTTCCTTTTGTTTACCTTCACTGTCAATATATGTTGCAAAAACAGGGAATTTTCCTTTTTCCTTCTGCCCGTCAAGATACGCCGAGAAAATGTGCCGAACCGTTCCCATTTGTTCCATAAATTCCAAGGCCGGTTTTGCGCTGATTGCAAAGTAATCGTTGATTTTAAGAATATCCATTGAGGCGGCCGCATGGTTATCATACAATTGATAAAAGTCGCGGATGTCCTCGGGTGCGGCCTCGGCATATACCTTCATATTGTTTAATTTTGAAAAAGGTAATCTGCCGGCGAGCTTTTGGTTGAAAAACGTTTTGATTTCAGCATAATCTTTAAACGTTTTTCTCGATGCCAGCCTCTGGCATTGTTTGTAGAGCTTCCGTTGCAAATCTGTTCTGATACGCAGGAAAATGTCTCCGGACTCTTCTTTGAGATCTTTGAAGGAGATTTTTTTAAAATAGTTCTCCGGACTGATTTTATTCAGATCGAACTGAATAAATTTTTCTAAAACAGTGATAGAATTTTCGGGCTTCTTGTTATTATATTTATCAATTTCGGAAATTATGCGCTCCCATTTGAAAAAAAGCAGGTTTTCCTTGCGGCTCTGCTGCCGCCCATTTATCTGTTGAAGAATATTAGTATCCGTTGAAAATTCGATGATGGGTTTTGAATATTCATGGGCCAGGTGTTCGATGCGTTTTCTTTGCAGTTCTAAATAGTTCTTCAGCTCTTTATCATCAGTCGCTTCAAAGGCAGCCAGCGCAAGGCCCTCTTGTCCGTCCCACCACGAAAAATCACCCTGTCGCACGGTATACAAATCATCGTTTTTAAGAAATCCGTCAATTGCTATGAGCAGTGTGTAAATTTGTCGATACACCAGAGCAGTCAGCATCTTATTGGATTTGACCAGATTAAGCTTTTCACAATTAGCCAGCAACTGCTTCAAATTCTTGGCAGCCTCATTAAAATTTTTAATCTCCGATGAAACATCCGCTTCTCTAAGCCTGCCGTTAATACTGCCGGAAAATGACTCAAGCTTGGACGAAAAAATCAAGCTCTGAAGTTTATGATCCAGCCCTTGGCGGGCTCCTTCGGCAAATATAGTCTGGGTGCTCCCTGAAAAATCTTTAAGATCTCCTTTCATGGATTTAATAAACTCACCATAGGGCTTAAAAAGATTTACGGCCTCATCAAGGACACTTATATCCCAATGAAATCGTGTGGCCTGACCTGAGGTAGTCTCCTGGAAATGAACCGGTTCCAAAACCAAAAACTCATTTTCCAAAAGAGCTTTGAGCGCACCTCTAAAGGTTGTTGTTTGGGAGGAGAGTGCAGCCATTATTACACCGGTCTCCTGCTCTTGCTCCAACAGCAGACCGCTTAGCGTCGTGCCGGCATGCTCGAGCTCTTGCTTGAGTATTTTAAATCCTGCCTCCCATTTGGATTCTATTTCCAGACGAATTTTATCCTCGAAAAAATCGAGCTGGAGGGCTGAATCAACCAAGGCTTTAAAGGGGCCGTGGTCGAAAAAAGCCTCGTTGAAAACCCAGCTAAATACAGGGTCGCCAACCACATTTTCAGTCTCTTCGATCGTATCCAGCAAATTTTGTATCATCCGCCGGTCCTGGGATGAACTCCGGCTTTTCTTTCCAAATACTGCCAACTCTTTCGCCAATTTGTTCAGGGCTCTTTTAATGTCGTTGTTTTGAAACATGCGTTGGTAAAACCGCGCGGACTCTTTGCCCAACGTAAAGGTCTGGGCCTTCCATTCAAACCTTTCAAATTTAAATTTTGAGCCTTGAGAAATTCTTAATGCTTCATCGTAAGTTTCCGAGTCTGTAAAAAAATCGTCTGTTAAATTGATGTCGTCAAACAGATATCGGGCAAGATCGGCAAAAAGTTCCAGATCAGCGGTACCCTTTCCCACGATTAGGTTATAGGTGCCGGCATATTTTTTAAGGTTTTTAAGATCCTCGATAAAGGTTTTGATTCTTTTATATTCGGGTATTTCTTGAACAGACTTTATTTCTATGCCTTGGGGACCCTTTTCGGGTTCTTGCTCCAGCTTGCTAAATATTTGTCTGCTCTTTTGTATCAGTTGAAATTTCATACCTTCAAAAATAATTCTCTCAAAGGCCAGCTTCAATGTCATCTCATTTTTTTCATCGATGGAACTAAACCATGAAGAAGGAATGAATGCGTAATTATAGCGCTTAAACCGGTCCATTTCGTTAAGCAAGTACTCCGCTCTTTTTGCAAAAGGTGATATTTCTTGCATAAGTCCGAACATTACCACCGGGTCATCCGTGTCGTATTTTTTCAGCGCATCGACATCGTTAACGATCGTCTTGACGACCGGCATGACGTCGTTGATATCTTCCCCAAGTCGTTTATGGGCACTCCACAGTCCCAGGCTGCCCACAATCAGCATCACGGCGGCCACGGCCTGAATCGCCAGCACGGTCCGGTTCCTGGATAGTAATGTTTTTGTAAACGGCCGGGCCAATTTAAATTCGGGAAAGATCTTTTTTCTAAAAAGCTCTTTGAGAAAAAACGTTTTTTTCGATACGGCCTTATTGTCTTCGATTCCACTGTCGCCGCAAAAATAAAAACCCCGGAAAATGAAGGATCCGTGATAGACACTCTGTTTAAACAAAAGGTCCATAAATACCTGCAGGGGACCTGCAAGCGACTGAACATTTTCGGAGAATAGAAAAAGGCCGTCGCTCTCCCGCAGGTCCGTTCCCTCGGTAAACAGCTCGTACTGCAATAGAGCAAGTTCGTTATTAATTCCCTGAAACGCCTCCTTGATCCAGTCGCCGGCATAACCGGTATCCACGCTGTACGGGTTTGACCATCCGAAGATATTTCCGGAAAAACGATCCGGTATTTCCCGGCAAAAGCTTTTAAAGCCCTCTATCTGATCGCATTTTGTGATGAGAACATATACCGGAAAAGCGATCCCTAAAACTTTCTGAGCATGCCATATCTTCTTGTGAAAATGTTCCGCCCTTTCCGCCACCCGGTTTAAATCAGGCGTTTTCCGGTCGGCCGCATTGATGAGGTCGGTGGCGGGAATCGTTAAAACCAGGCCGTCTATGGGCCTTTCCAAACGGTGCTTTTGGAGCATCCTCAACAACAGGCGCCAAAGACGGTCATCAGCGGTTTTTCCGTCTTCACGCAGCACCAGCTCTCCCGCAATATCAAGGACGATTCCCTTTTCAAAAAACCACCAGTTGCAGGCCTCCTTGACTTCAGGACCCTCCCCGACCGGATCTCCCAAGGACAGGTTGAGGCCGCCGCTGTTAAGCGCGGTGGTCTTCCCGGAAGCGGCTTCACCCACCATAAGCAACCAGGGAATTTTATAGCGATAGTTGCTTCCCGCAACATTGGTTTTCAGCAGTTTTATTGCCGCCGAAAAAGACTGTCTGAGTTTCAGGGCCGAAAGCTTCGCTTTTTTGGTCCCAGGTGCTTCTTGCTTTAAATTTTCAGGGGCCTGTAAAGCATCTTGGCCGGTCACCTGGGGCACAGCATCCTTGTGAGCGGTTCTGAAAATAAACACAAGGATCAATATAATAACGAGTATCGATAGAAAGACTCCGGCCAGAGCATATGGCAGCACAGAGGATAATTTGACTATGAGATATTTTAGCGTTCCCATACTATTTAATTATTACCTAAATTGAAACCGGCCCTCTAAAGATGACTATTTTTTTTAATGAACTCTTCAATAATATGCATCATGTCATTGGTCAAATCCAACCATAATACATGAGAGATTACTAAATATACAATTATAATAAAAATGATTACTCCAACCCAGTGGCTGATACGCGGCAGTTTTTGACCGGTCCCTTCTTCCAATGTATAGGCATAGGCCTCTGGGAAAAAGCGCCTTGATTCATTGAGAAGGTCGGGATTTTTTCTATAAATAAAAGCAAACAGCTGTCCGCGGTAATAGTCAAGCTGTCCTTCATCGTCTTTGTCCCGAAATTTTCCCCGAAATCCAAGTGAAAGTGCCAGCAGATAAGCTGCCGCCATACCCGTAAACGCTGAGTCCCGCTCCTTCAACAGTTTGTCCAGCCTTTGGAAAAAAAGCTCACCGGCGACATGGGTTCCAAAGAGTTTGAATTCAAGAAGATGGGACTTCCATACATCCTTGCCTTCCCACTCCATATACAAAAAGGTCTCGTCTGCCAGTGCTGCCATCACGTACTGTGCCTCTTTGTAAAGACTGACACCATACTCTCCCCCACGGCGGACGGATTCGACGGCCTGCTGTTTCAATATGCCCAGCAAATGGGTGGAAAGCCCCTGGACCGGATCCTGATCCTGCCCGGCTTCATTGGTTGTCTCTGACGTTCCCGGCTGTTCCGCATGAGTCTTGATCTTTTGCTTCTGACGGATCACCTCACGGTAAAATTCGTGAAACTGTTGTGGAAGAACTGACTCGTCAACTTTCATAGTCGCATCAATTGAGGTTCCAGTTTATCATGTCCTAAGCGCTTTAGTTTCTAACGTACAACACGATCTCGGCCGGCTCCTGGCCGGCTTTGGTGTCCAAGGTGTTGAATATCTGCAGCACTTTGCCGGGTTGAATAAATTCCGGATCCGTCTTTACTGCAAAAAGGGTAACGCCTCTAACCGGTACGAGCTCTTCATCACCTTCAATCCGCTGCCGGGAAGCACCCAGAATTCTTCTATTTTCCATCGACTCGATGGCTGCCTCCGACCCGATCAGGCAATCATCCATCCAGCTTAGCGTATCCTTTTCCGACAATCCGTGCTGTGTTTTAACGCCGATTACAAGTTCCGGAGTCATCCAAGCTTCCTCAAGATTCAGACTGAATATACCTTCTTTTAAATCAAAGGGTATGGGAGTATGAGACTCGAGGATGCCTTCATCTATCATCCGGGTGATAAATTCTACGGCCTGATGGAAGGTAGCACGAATATCATTGTGGTCATAAGGCGCCAGTACCGGTGGTATCAATCCTCTTCCAAGAGACGCTACCTGCCCCACCACATTGCACAAAGAAAGATAGAGTTGATAGGGATGAGAAGCACCTGAGTTTAAAACCGCCTCAAAATGAGATAGTGCCGAAACCAAGCTGTATATCATTGTTTTGGTAGTAATGAGCAACGGGCCTTTCATGACCAAAGACGGAGACCGTACCCTTTCGGACAAAAAAATCGCTTTCTCTCGCAGCCGGCGCGCAATGGATGCACACAGTTCACCGAGTGGTGATTTCACGGGCACCGTCAATGTAGGAGCACTGTAATCTGTCAAGGTGAATGCTTCGTTCTGGTAAGCCACCTTCAAGAGCGGAAAAGTTGTGTATTTCTGAGGGGGTGTTTCGGTGACCAGCAGGCTGACACGGGGTATAAGACGAGGAATCGACAAATCGGATTCCCCGGTGTTTTCGTCCGCCACGGGTTTGCCTTCAACAGAATCGTACCGGGCCAGGGCGCCTTTGATTGCAGCCAGACCGGTTTTTTTCTCAGGTACCGCCAGATGCACGGTCATTGGACCCTGCTTCATTTCTTCGGTATAGGGTGTCAGGTCGATTTCCAGACTTTGTAAACTTTCAGGCAAATCGCAAACTACAAGTCCGTCAGGCATGATCGCTTCCAGTGCCTGCACCCGGAGCGTCCCCTCAATGAGAAGGACCTGGTCAATTTTTAATCGCCGGATACCCCAATGAAACGGTGAAATCATCATAAGATGATAGTGCAAAAGCTCTTCATAACGTATCGAAAGCTGCTGGAAATGCTGCGGTGCCAGCAGCATGCCCTCATGCCATTGGATTGCACCGGGCAGATCATGCGCATCAATCATGCTGGTTTTCCTCCCCAAAAATTCTGCTTGTGACCGGCGTTCACCTCAAAAACTTTGCAAAGATGAATTACAGAGGCTCAACTGAAAATCCTTTTTCATCCAAGGAAACGTGGATACTTTCAAATTGTTCGATGCGGATACGGTGCATCCCCGGGGTATAATAATCGGCAAATACAAGTGCGCCTTTGGCTGCGGCTTTTAAAGGTAATTCCTGAATCGGAACATTCTGCCCCGGCACCCATTCCCATCCCCAGGAGTCTAATCCGGTCCCCTCAAGATAATCCCTTTTAATCTGCTCTCTTTTTTCAAACCATTCTCTGGAAGACATTGTGAGCAACTGGTCCAAAAGTTTCTTGTCGTAAACGACTACCAGATCCAGAGCAACAGGATTGTTCTGATTTACATTTTCAGCTATAGTTACCTTGACGCGCAATTTGACGCCAAACATCGATTTTGTATAGGCGGATAACGAGATGCCGCAGGAAGACAACAATCCGCAGAAAAAGATTGTCAAGAAAAACAGTATGGCTGTGCGATAGAGAGTTATATTCTTTTTAATAATCTTAAGCCTTTTATTCTTTTATATTCGCAAATAATTGAAAAATCAATTAAAAGAAAATTAATATTATAATATTAAATAGTTACCAATTATAGATAAAATTATGAACATTTTGTCAAGGAGTTTATGATACTACTTTTATCCGGTACTTTATGTTGTACTTAAATAAAAATGATGACTATATATGGTGTGCTGAATCTCTTTACCTCCTACTAAGAGGGCGTGAAAATAGAATCATCCTTATTTTGATTCCATCTTGATGGCCCCCGACCAGTCTGCCGGCGACGGATTGTTGATAAAATCTCTGCAGCTTGTTGGAGCGCAGTGGAAATCCCGCCTTGCGGGGCTGCAGGGAGCTTCAAAAAATCATAAACGATTTTAATCTTGCGGTATGTCTTGATCTGGGCCATCTGATGGTGAATCAATTTGATATTCAGGCAACTTTTAAGAGATATTATCAAAAAACCGTAATCATCCATCTGTATGGCGCTGAAAGCCGCCATGACCATCTGTCACTGGACAAGTTGTCACCCGTCAATATTGACATCATCATGCCAATATTAAAACAGTTTAAGAAGGTGGTGTCGCTGGAGGTTTTTTCTTACAACAGATTAATCAGTTCATTAAACTTTTTAGAAAAATGCTGGCAAAAATATGACCACCTCTAAGTACTTTCTTAGTTATTTCTTGATAACTGTATTATTGATATTTAGTGATATTTCATTGGTATATGCCGGCGAGTTGCAAATGCTTCCCAACGCTACGCTGATTAACCACCCTGCTAACGATGGTGATAGTTTTCATGTGGAGGCTGCGGGAAAGCATCTGCACGTACGACTGTATTTTGTCGATTGCCCCGAAATTTCAGTTATGTCCAAATCTGATGCCAGGCGTGTCAGCGAACAATCCCGATATTTCGGTCTGCCCAGCGTGGTGCAGACGGTTCATTATGGCAATGAGGCCAAAAAATTTGTTTCTCAAACATTGTCCAAGCCTTTTACGGTTTACACTTCCTTTGCAAGTGCTCTTGGAAGATCGGCAAAAGGCCGTGTCTATGGATTCGTTAAGACAGCCGATGGAGATGATTTGGCCAGCCTGTTAGTTAAACATGGTCTGGCGCGAACATATGGAGTTGGCAGACAAACGCCCGATGGGATATCGCGTAGCGAAATGACGGAAAGGCTACGTGATCTTGAGACGGCGGCTATGCTAAAACGTAATGGCATATGGGCCGAGAGTGACCCGAACCTCATTGCACCACTCCGTGCTGAACAGCGTCGTGAAGATCAAAAACTTAAGGAATTACAAAACCAGATAAAAAAAGCCGGTTCCAAACATCAGGTATTTGATCTTAATAAAGTGAGCAAGGAGGATCTTGAATCCATACTGGAAATAGGTCCAGTAATTGCTTCAAGAATCATTTCCGGCCGGCCTTTCAATAACGTAGACGATTTAATAAAAGTTAAGGGGATCGGCAAAAAAAAGCTGAAGAAAATCCGCGGCTATTTTTTAATAGGTAAAGAATAGAAAATTTATTAATAGTGCTACCAGATGAAGGAACAAACGTAATTTTATCATCCTGTGTTTAGTTATGTACGCTACCACATCAAACCAGACTGTCGCTCGATTTTCTTTTCCAGTGCATTGTTCAGGGCTGGCTGAGAGCCATATAATAGCATCCGTTTTTTTGCTCTGGTTATGCCGGTATAAACAATCTGCCTGGTTAGCAGCCTATGATTTTCATCATCAGGCAAAACGAGCAGTACATCATCAAACTCCGATCCCTGGCTTTTGTGCACCGTCATGGCAAAAGCAAGTTCCCAAGACGGCAAAAGGTTCACAGGAAAGCTGATATAAGAACCTGAACGATGAAAAAATGCCCTGTAAGTTCCGTTTGCATCTTTAATCATAACCCCGACATCTCCGTTAAAAAGCTCTTTTGAATAATCGTTGCGGGTAATTATAATCATGGCTCCTGAAAATACATTACTTTGCCTCTTTGCCAAAGGGTCGAATTCGCTGATAAGGTAATTGGCGATCAGGGTATTGATTACGGTACATCCGTAAATCCCCTTACGTAAAAAGGACAAAATTCTTGCCCGCTCAACCGCCATGAATATGTGGCTTAATAAATAATGACCTTGCTCGGA
Source organism: Candidatus Desulfatibia sp. (assembly GCF_036446775.1). Lineage (NCBI taxonomy): Bacteria > Pseudomonadati > Thermodesulfobacteriota > Desulfobacteria > Desulfobacterales > Candidatus Desulfatibia > Candidatus Desulfatibia sp. The sequence goes on along the minus strand of NZ_JAZFTO010000320.1, from coordinate 11,444 downwards.
TGACACAATTTGATCGGCGGTCATTTCGCCAACTTTAATAATCAAATCCTTAAAGCTTCTCTCATTGCCTGACAGCGGGCTAAAGTACTGGTATCTTATCCACTGATAAAGATGTTCCTGCCATTTGTCGAAACTTTCTGCGTTGACAAAAGCCCATTGATCCGGATCGCTTGAAAGCGCATTTTCAAAAGTAACCGCTGTAAACGGCGGGAAAACACCCTTATTGGTTTGATTTGCCAGTTCCAGCAGATTGACACCGGAGCGATAGACTTTCTGCAAAACGACAAACCGGTCTTTAAACTTTGATGCGCGGGTTCCGTCCGGAACCATTTCCGCGAAAACAGAACCGGCTTCCACAGAAGGCAATTGATCTTTATCTCCCAGAAAAATAAGCTTTGTTTTTGCGGAATCGATTGCCTGTAGAAATTTATCCAGCATGACTACATCCACCATGGAGACTTCATCAATTAAAACTACAGATGCGGGCAACGGGTTAGTATCCCGGTAATAAAATTCATGCTCAAAACTTCTGTATCGCAAGATTTTATGTAAGGTGCTTCCTTTCAGATTTAGAAGGTCTGAATCTTCGGAGGAGGGTTCCTGTATAGTTGCAATATTGTTTTGAATCGTTTCGGTCATTCTTTGGGCTGCACGGCCAGTGGGCGCACCAAAAATAATTTGAGATATAGGGACGCCTGCACGAACAAGACACCGGAGGATATTGACCATAAGAGAAGTTTTACCTGTCCCCGGTCCACCGGAAATGATTGAAAATTGGGAAGTTAGTGCCAGCCTTATAGCCTTGAGCTGTTGCAGATCCCTTGTAATCGGTGTGTTGTCCGGACCGACACGGATAGCAAGGGGGTTTGAGTAAATTTCTTCCAACAAATTGTCAATCTTTTGGTCGGGTATATTAAAAGAAACCTCTGCATTCAAGAGCGTTTCCATTCGTTTTTTAAGCTGGCTTTCATGCACATAATATTTTTGGAAATAAAGCAGCTGCCTCTCTCCGGATTCATCCAGAATCAATGGCATGTATTCATCACCGTTACTCGTAATAAGCTTTTGATACTTACCTTCATTAAGACCGGACAAAAAATTGTCGATGGTTTTCCCGGCTTTTTTTCTTGTGTCGGCAGGCAGCCTGTTTATTAATTTGTCTTGGTTGAGATCAAGACAGAGACTGCCTTCCTGTAGAGCGGCGAACATGGCCATCAAGACAATTGCAAGGGCTTTATCACCCTGATACCCGCCAAATTCCATCAGATCTCTGATAGTCATATAATCAAGAAAGGAAATTTCCATCTGGCTGATAAACGGCATAAGCATTTTTGCCGCTGAATGACCCTTCCTTCCAAATATTTTAAAAGCCTCCAGATTCTGTAGGAGTTGGCCTTCGTCAAAATTGAAATCTGTCATAGCGCTGTGGTCTCCGTTTATTATGTGCTTGAAAATCAGATGATATTTTTTTATCTCAAGCAGCTAAGCCGCCTGGCATCAAATCGTGCCGGCGATTTGGTTTGAAATTTCTTCTTCAAGATGTTCCAACCGGCCCACATCACCAGGGGCAACGTAATATATGCCGTTTCCGCTGCCGGAACCCATCCCGCGGAGATAAAAATAAAATATGCCGCCAAATTGCTTGTCCGGATCAAACCGATTCCCAAGGGCCTGGGTCAGCCAGCGCAGCACGGCAATGGAGTACAATTTGTACTGGAGATGATACCCTGCATTATTCATGTTGTTTTCCAGGGCTTTCAGGTCATAACCCGCATCGATGCGATTTGACTTCCAGTCCGCGATAAAAAACTTTTCCTTGTATCGGAAAACAAGATCCACGAATCCCCGAATAAATCCATTGGGCCCTCTTTCAATCTCACAGTCTGGTATTTTTAATTCCTTATCAAACGGCAATGAAAAAGGATAATAGAACTCAACCTCGTGAATCCGATCTTCCTTCCTTAGGTTACCTATAATCAACTCATCACCCGCAACACTTACCGGAGTTGTCAGGACGTCGGCAATAACCTGGCATACCTGGGGCCGCCAACGTTCATCTGTCCGGTATATCTCCATGTATTTTACAATCACATCCCTGGTTTCCGGTGTTTTAAAAAGGCCGTCAGGGTTTTCTACAACCGCTTTAAAATCGATATGCTCGATGATATCATGAAACATCGATCCGATATCTGTTCCTCCCGGAATTTCATCCGCTGCTCTGATTGATTGGATGTTATCCGCATCAAAAGAGGCAAAGCTTTCATCGTCCTCTTTGTCTTTTTCCTGTGCAGCCTGAAACCCTACGACTTGCGGCAGTTGCTCCAGGCCGTGAAAAATCCTGTTGTGCAGACTTGAAAATGATTTGAGCATGATTTTTCTGTGCTGATAATTTTTAATAGAAGGCAAAGCCCAGGGAAATTCGTCTATGTCATTTTCAGAGATTATCGCTTGCTCAGCTGTTTGAACGTCTCCCTCAACGGGCGCGGAATGAGCATGCGGTGTCAGCCATCCGACGGCCGGACTATCATCGTCTTCTAAGAAAGCCGATGCAAGGGCCGGGGAAAGTAATCGACACACCGGGCCCACCCAGGCTTGCCTGCCTGTAAAGGGGAAGAAAGGCACATACAGTTTAAATTGTGTCCGGCTTAAGGCCACATAAAAAAGCCGTTTATCTTCATCTGTCTTTTCACGATCATGTTGTTCTTTGGCAGATTTCTTAGACAGGTCGATGACTTTGCGGATACCTGCAGCCGGGTTGTCTTCATCATACACATGATACACATGATAGTCGTCGCCAAACGGTTGTGTCAGGCCCCCGGCAATAAACACCACCGGAAACTGGAGCCCTTTGCTGACATGCATGGTCATGATCTGTACTTTACGCTCTTCGGTTTCAATCTGATGAATATCAGCATCACCATCCGCACCGACAGTCTGTTTTCGGTAACTGTCCAGCAGGGCGGAAAGCCCCCGAAAGTCTAACTTCTTCTGATAGGCAACTACTTCCAGATGCTCGAATATCTGGCGATAATTGGTGTACTTTCTGTCCCAGTCATGCGATTGGGCTTCACGGAAAAGCAACCCCGAATCCTCCATCAAAGACTGGAAAAGCAGGCTCCATTTCCGAGAGCGGGCCTGCTCATTCCACTGGAACAGCAACTGTTTCAGCGGGTGGGAAACAGGCAGGTTTTCATAATCGTACAAGTCGTAAGGTTCATATTCAAAAAACGGGGTAAGCAATGCTTTTTTCACATCAGGGATGCTGCCCGGATCAAAAACTGCATGCAGCACCAGGCTTAGATAAACGGCTTCATCGGAAAGAAAGAGCCCGGGTTTTTTGTAAAATGTATAGGGAATTTTCCGATCTATCAGTTCGGGTTCTAAAAACGAAACATCGGGTCTGCCGCGCACAAGAATACAAAGGTCACCAAAATCAAGGGGTCGGGAATGGCTGTCTTTTTTTTGGATTTCGATCCCCCCGCCTGTAACCAGATACTCAATTTCGGCGGCAATAAACCTCGCCAGATTGGGTTTACCAGCCTTGGGAGACTTCGGGCCGCGAAGATCCACGATGTTAAGTGCCGAACGATGTGAATTGTCAGCAACCAGGACAGCCGTCAGGTCGGCTTTGTCCGGTGATCCGGCGGCTTGATAGCCAATTTCCAATGCACCGGCCTGTTGGTGCGGCGGGAACCATTCTTGGCGGCAAAACAGATCGTTGAACGCCTGGACGAGTTCCGGCCGGCTGCGCCAGTTGGTTGCCAGGGAATACAAATTGGCCCTACCAGAGGTTGACAATCGTTGGATTTCATTTCTTGCATCCAGATAGGCATAAACATCGGCACCACGAAAAGAATAGATGGCCTGTTTGGGATCACCTATAAGATACAGCAGGTTTTGGGAGTGCTCGGCAGCATGATATAGGAAAATCTTCCTGAAAATCCTCCATTGAACCGGATCCGTATCCTGAAATTCATCGACAAAGGCAACCAGGTATTTCCCCCGCAGTTTTTTTAGCAATGTCGCTGAATTGTCACCGTATAAGGCTGATTCAACCTGACTGAGCATATCATCATAGCTGATCCACCCGTTCTGGCGTTTTATATCAGCAGCATCTTTTTGCAGTTGTTTAATGGCATGCACCGTCAAAAAATGAACTAATCTTTTGTGGGCTTCGATCAGGCTTTCTAATTTTTCAACAATAGGTTCAAGATTCGGACAAACTTCGAGATTATCGCCTTTTTTCAGCCATTTGTCGGGGATAAGACATGCGACCCCCTGTCTGCCGGCAGATTTGGTTAGTTGAATTTGGTCAATCAAATCCGACAAATGAGCCATTGTGAAATTGTTTTCATCTATTTGAGACAGGTAGGTTTCGAGGGGAATCACAATCTTTTCCAGCAATGATTTTTTACTGCCCGCATGAATGTTTAACCGGTCAAACCCCTCGGAAAATACAGGGGATATTCCGATCAGGGTTTTGAGTTGCATCACCAGTGTTTTTATCTCCGATCGAATCTGCCCGATATTTTTGCCTTCTGTGTCGGGTTTGATTTCATCACCTACGCTGGGACGGTAGATCCGCCTGGCAATATCGACTATCAGGGAGAGGAGCCGATCTTTGCGGGTGCTGAGCCCCGATATATTGAGCATTTCAAGAAAATACTCCTGATAGATTTCAGGCCAGACTTTTCGCATCTGCTCCTTTAGCAGGGTATCGAAAAGAGGCTTATCGTCGATGACCTCGTTTCGAAAAAGGGTGTGGTTTTCAAAGGCAAAATCTTTCAATATTGTATGGCAAAACCCGTGGATGGTATAAATGGAGGCGGCATCAAAAGAATCCAGTGTGTCCTTGATTTTTTGAAAGACTTCACTATCGCCGGCAGAGACACTTAATTCCTGTTCTAACTTCTCACGAATACGAATCTTTAGTTCTGAAGTTGCTTTCTCTGTAAAGGTGACAATGAGAATATTTTCAAGGGCAACATCGCCTCTTTCCTTTAAAAGCCTTACAACCAGATTTTCAATGGTATAGGTTTTACCGGTTCCGGCAGACGCTTCAATGAGCGCATGCCGGGTCAAATCAATTTGGGCAGTGTTATCCACGAGTGTGTAGGACATGTCAGCTCCCGGTATCAAAAAAAATTTTTAGCCGCCCTCGAACCATATCAAAGGCATCCAAAGGAATCGTCGGCTTTGTAATTCGGATCAAGTAATCGTCAACCTCTGAGTAGGCCTCTTTAAGCTCTAAAATAAAATGTTCTCGGGTTAAGTCATCAATCTCATCGTCCGGCACTTTATGCGGTTTAATAGACAGCTTTGAGATGATTTCAAAAGGCAACCATGCCGCCCTCGACTGATTGAGGTAATCCGAGACCAGATCAATCAAGTACATCCCGGCAGTCTCTTGATCGAATTTGTAAGTCCACTTTACCAGCTTTTCCCGGTAAACAATATGAAGTGTTATTCCGGATGAACCGATCCACCGGCAACTCTCCTTGCCGGTCAGACAAAGCAGATAAAATACAACCGGTTCAAATACGTATTTATCCGGCTCTTTTGGTTTTTTCCCGGAACCGGTTAATATCAGTGCATTCCATCTGTTCTCAGAGTCTTGCCATACCCAGGGAAGTTGTCCGTGAATTTCTATGTCACATGTAACGGTTTCTGCTGTGTGGTTTGCGGTTTGGACCGTCAATGATAAAGGTTCAAATCGTTTTAAATCCAGGTTGATGCCGGAAGGGATGTGCTCATCGGTCTGCTCGCCGATAAATACGGCCCGATACAGCTTTTTTGCAGATTGCATCTGCTCTATAACCGGATTTAGGGTTTCTACGATTTGGCAAACCTGGCCTCGCAGTTCATTCTTGTCCATTTCGGCAAAGGCGCCTTCCGGAGTTTGGCATTTCCGGCGGTATTCGTCATAAACAAGGTTATAAATATCCTCGGGCTCCGGCTTGGCAATATCAATATTTTGAGAAGAAAACAGCGTGTCCAGCCATCGCTTTATTGGATCCATTTTCAGACGATAATCCAATGGATATTCGGAAAAAAACGGTTCATCTTCACTTAAAATTAGGTCTTCGATGGTTTTTTCTTCATCATAAAGGCCCAGATGTCGTTGAGTCTTCTGTCGGACAGGATCTTCCAGGAATTTTTTTAATTGTTTTGATGTAATTTTATCAACTTGCCGGTCATCGCCTGCAGGCTTAACCACATCAAATGACAAATCCGGATCAAAGCGCTTAAGTCTTTTTAAATCATCCGCTGCAGCGCTTTGATTAAACTTTTCCCATAATCGGTTTGCCCGATAATAGGCTAACCTGTCAGCTGTGGAATAGTTCAGCATAACATCGCTCCAGGTGTTGATCGCTTCAGGATCGAGAAAGCGTTCACTGCTGCCCGCAAGCGGTATCTCCGAAATTTGAAAACGTTGCCCACTGGGAAATATTTCCTGCTCCACGTAGCGCCTAAGCTGATTAACCACGGAACACGGCTGCTGGAGGCGGTCTTTTTGAAGGTCCCGGGAAACATAACTGATATACATCTTGTCCCGTACCGACAGCAGCATTTCAAGAAACAGATAACAATTACGTTCAGGAAGGCTGATATCGCCGATCCGCCGTTTTAACAGTCGCAGATCCAGCGACGACAGCTCGGCTCTGCCGGGAAAATTACCTTCTTCCATTCCCAGGACGTAGACAATATTAAAAGGGATGGGCCGCATGGGCTGTAACGCGGAAATAGTGATGCCGCCGGTTAAATAGTCTCCGTGCCCGCCTGAAATGGAGCTGAGGTTGGCGCGTACAAATTCTTTGATCAGATCAACATCCAATGTTGATTTGGATGCATTATCCTGGAGTTGGTCATACAGTTTCAGGTTGTCAAAGGCTTGAATCAGGGTTTGTTGTACGACAAACTCTCCTTTGAAATTTTCCGGAATTTCTATCAGTTGATCGCAGACATTAAAAAAGATCTGTTTCCACTGCTCACCGGTTGCACTTTTCACGTTTAACGTGCCTGCGGCATGATGGAGCGCCTCAATGACCGTGCAAAACTTCTCAACCAGATCAAGGTCACCGGTTTTTATATCGTTAAACGGAACAAGTTCCTGAAAATGCGCTAAGCTCGCTGTGTTGAGTGCATTGGGAGCAGCCAGAATTCTTGACAGGCGCAGCCTTTGAAGGCCCTGCTTCCAAGTGTAAATGCCGCTAGCCGGGTATCCTTTGGCTATTTTTGCCTCCCGGTCGAATGTATGAAAAACATTTAACGCTTCGGTCCAGTTGGCCCAGGCTTGGACTTCATCTTGGTCGATCTTCCAGCGGCTTGCAAAGCACGGATTCATAATCAGATCAAAGACCTCGTTTCTGGAAAATCGTCCGGTAGCTAACGTCAAAATCCCCAGGATTGCTTGCCCGTATACGCTCTCGATTTCGGCGTACGAATCCACCAGATTGTAAGCCAGGCACTTTGGGTTGCGATTAAAAACAGAATCAAACACTGGTTTGTAAGTTGAAATGTCTGGCACCAGAATGGCGATATCAGTTAGCTGAAGGTCGGCGTTCTGTTCCAAATTAAACAGGATGCTGTTGTATACGGTTTCAACTTCTCTGTATACGCCGGGGCAGGCAACGATCTGTAAAGACCGATCCTGGCCGAGCCTTTCTGTTTCACGGGCTTCAGAAGATAGTGTGAAGATGTCGTTTTGAATTCTTTGCAGGATACCGGTTGCAGGTTTTTGGGCTGTGAAACAGGTATTAAAGTCATAATCGGTCAGCTCGCACAAAAGCCGGACGCTTTCGCGACCCGGCTTACCCCATGCAGCCAGCAGTGCGTTGTCGTCCTGCTGAAAAAGTTCTCCCTGCTCTTTTTCCTCTGTCTGAATTGCAAGTGTTTTTACGTTTTTTCTCTGAACCCATCGTTTTTCCCTGGGTGTTTTGATATCCTCCCAGAATTCTTTGGAGGGATTTAAGGCATAGATCAAAATAGTATAATAGGGCTGCAGCCGGCCGATTAGCTTTAAATGAAAATCCGATATCTGGGACAGGCCGAAAAAATGGATAAATTTGTTATCAACAGTTTTCCCGGTATCCGGCTTGGCTTTGGAAAGCACCTTATCAGCGTATTCCATCATGGAAAGCAGTTGTTTACCCGTGCGGCTTTCAAGTCCGTTTCTCAGGGTTTTTAACTGCAGGTAAAGCTGCTGCTGACACAGTTCCATGCTTTCCTGTATAGAGGCCTCATCCAACCACTTTTGGATCATTCCAATCCGGTGAAATTCATATTCTTGAAACAGGTGGGTCAATTTTTCGGAAAGCTGCCAGAGTCTGGCCGCATAATCCGGACTTTTGTGACCATCTTCTGCCATCAGATATTGGGTTACAGGCAAAAGATCGGGGGCGCTGTTCTTCAGGTTTTGCAAAGCGCAAAGCAGCAGTATTTTAAGCAGATCATTGTCCAGCATTTCAGGATATTTTTCACTGGAATCAAGCTCTGTAAGCATGCCCCACAGGCCGGCATCAAGGTATTGAAAATCAACATTCATGAATATCGAATTTTTTTTCGCCAAAAAGAGCTGCAGCCATTTTGCCAGATTTGCATTGGGAACAATCACCACAGGAGCATCAAATATATTGGCCTTACTGCGATTTTCATCAGCAATGGTATCTGAAAACTTGTCTGCCAGTTGATCCAACTGATTGCTGAAATAAAGTTCAATTGTCATTTTATTGTCCGAATTAATAAAGACCGATTTTTTTTGGACGGTGATTTTACTCTTTTGTCAACCAACCGGCAGATGCCTTGCTTTCATATCCCGCCACAGGTTTCGGCGGCGATTGTGTTTTTTACGCCAGTGACTTATCAAAACGCTGTATTCGTCTCTGTTGAGTTCAAATAACGCCTGAGCCCACCAGGCATATTCCTCATAATTCGATTTATGTGCATTGGCAGGATCAGGAACAATACGCCGTAATTGCTCTTGCCAGACTTCCAGGGCGGTTTTAAGGTATGGACCGGCTTTCATTTCCCGCAAACCTTTACGCCGAGAGGCGGTTAGATCTCCCCTGGAATCACCTTCAGGAAGAACGATCTCCCAAAAAGAAGGATGTTTTACTTTGATCTTTTCACTCTGGGGAAGATCCCTGGTTAATAAGGCCAGCCAGCGCCACTGTTTTTTCACCGCTTTTGTATTGTCTTTTAGATCAGAAAGCCACTCAGCGAGCTTGTTTGAAAACCATTCTTTATCTTGCTTGACATCCAATATGGCGTCAATCAACCAGTGAATCCAGGTGTCAGTAACTTTACGTGAGTCCATAAAATAGGGGTAGCTACGAGCCGCCATTTCATTTTTCCACTGGACAAAAAGCGGAGCAAGCATCCCTTGAGTATCAGGTTTGGATAGACTTCGGTACGCTTTCAGGACCGTATTCCAGTTTTCCGGCGTATGAAATGCCACGGCCTGTAATGCGGCGGCGGCGCTGCGACCCGGATGGTTCAGCCGTTTTGCAACATCAGCCCAACTTGTCAATAATGAAGCAATCTCTTCATCACCCTTATTAACAAAGGAGTTTTGCTCTATAAGGAGCAAAGAAGCCTCCGGGCACCACCTTTTTCCCCCATGCCCTTCCAAATAACTTGAGAAGGTTTTGACAAGGAAAAATTCAGCCTTTTGAAAATCGTTTTGCTTTAAGGCCTCATCAACAAGCGGCCGGCCGTATCGCCAGTTTTTGTCGAGGTATTTTCGGCAGGATTCAAGGTAGTTGCCTGCATCAAACCGTTCTTCATAATTGTGGTTGATGTGGTGCCAGGCCGAATAGGTGTTGTCCAAATTCATATGGTGATCGCCCTCTTTTAGAAACGCATAAATTTCCCGGCAGACACCATCCGGGAGCCGGATAAAAAAACCAGTAAATTCATTTTCATCCAATGCGACCATTTCAAAGGCGTTTTCAAGATCAAAAGCCTTTTCCGCAAATGTTTGGCCGGGATTTCTTTCGCGATGCGACGATAACCATAGCCACTTCAAAACGCATTGCGTCAATTTTTCTTCCAAAACGCACGGTTCCCCATGGTCAACGCCCATCCATTCGGGATATGAGCCGATTTGGTCATCAATTTCCTCCAGAGCCTTTAAAAACAGATCCGGATCATCCACTTCATCATAGACATCCTCCATCAGCGTCAACATATCTTCCGCGATAGATTCCAGGTCCAGGGCAAGGCTCCCGCCATCAAAATACGGCTCTTCCCAGTGATGGTCCTGAACCGCATACTTACCTTCCTCGTCACCTACTTCACTTATGATGCCATCATGGTTGCGCCATAGCGAAAACCAGTACTCCATTGTTCGTTGAAGGGACGTCAATCGCCCGGTTTTACCTCTGCTCGCTAAATCTTGATCTGTGGCCAGAATTTTTTTCACAGTCGTCGCCATGTCCGGGTCGATTTTTTCGAACTTCTCCATGTAGATGTTCAAATCGGTTGAAGCTGACACTACCGTAAGCAAGCCGGCGATCTGCTCCGATGTCAATGATTTCATCAAAATCTGTCCGATACTATACTTTCTTTTCCGCATTTCTCTTCCCATGCCTCCTTCCCAATTTCATGATCCGGACATGCCAGATCCCATTGAATTTTTCAAATTAAAACGATCTCCGGAATGTATAGACAAGGATAATTCAAACTTATAATCTAATCCCCTTACTCTCCCCTTGCGGTATTTCTTCCCGGATTTTCCCTGCTACACTAAAACTTAGACGCAGCTATTACTATTTTGGCGCATGCTACAGCGTCTGATAGTGCTTCGTGATGAATTAATGGAATTGTTAAGTATCTACAAACATTGGGTAACTTTGTTGGATAAATTTCCCACGTTTTTCTTGCAAGCGCTACGGTACACTGAAAAGGAATTGATGGTGGTCTTATACCTGAAGCTTGACAACAGGCATTTAGAACGGAACGATCAAAAGATGCATTGTGTGCGGCAAAAAAATCTACACCGTCCAAAACGTGCTCTAATGATAGCCATACATGTCGGAATCTTGGTTCCGATGCTACTAGGTCCCACGTGATCCCATGTAAGTATGAAAATTCAAAATTTTTCCTTGGAGGTCTAATAAGTCGATGTTCTTTATGGACAATATTTCCTGATTCTACGCGTACCAAGGCCACAGAACAGGCGCTATCTCTAGATCTGTCGGCAGTTTCAAAGTCTATAGCTACAAAAACATCACTCTTTTTTTGTTTACCACGTTTCTTTTTAACTTTTATAAATGACGGTTTCTTTTTTGATCTGAGGAGTTTATCAATTAATGCCTGTTTACGGCCTACACTTGTAATACCGACTTCATTACATACGTATTTAACTTTTTTCTCATTAATAGAATTTAATAAATATTCGACATCGGCTTTTCGAGATCGTAAAATTGATTTTCTCATAACAT
>NZ_JAZFTO010000319.1:0-2545 GCF_036446775.1 Candidatus Desulfatibia sp. | reverse complement strand
CTTCCTTGCATCGCCATTTAAGTTTAGTACGGGCGTTGACATATTCTTCAGATAGACACTTACCGCCTTTCTTTTCTGCTAGTTTTCGCATTTCTTCAATGGTTGATCTTTCTACACCTGTACACTTGGGGCACCATTGTCCTCTATTTTTTATACCACTCGGAGTTGCCCCCCAAATATGATTCTCTTTACATTGCCACCTTAGTTTATTTCGATTGTTGATATACTCCGTTGATATGCACTTGCCGCCTTTGCGTTCTGCTAAGTTATGCATGTCTTCAATTGTTAATTTCTCCAAACCAGCACACTTAAGGCACCATTTACCGCGCTTTATGTTAGCGGGAGTTGCCCCCCAAATATGATCTCCCGTGCATCGCCATTTAAGTTTCGTATGGGCATTGATGTACTCTGTAGATAAGCATTCACCGCCTCTACTTTGCGCAATTTCCTGCATTTCTTCTATTGTTAATTTTCTATTCATGAGTACATCAACAAACTCTTCCACCCTTCACCTTTTCTGTTTTTATTTCCTCTTTCTTTGTTCTTAATCAGACCTTTTGCATTTTCAAAGATAACTGAACAGTGCGGCAATGGGCGGCGGCTCACCTAATTGCATCCTTCCCATTTTTGCCAGATCCACCCCTTTGCAGTACTCCCACCACAACGCCTCAAAGGACACATCCAATCCCTGCTCAATCCTGAACCTCTCGAACAGCCACCACAGGAAGAATACAAAAGCATAGTGGGCTATCAACGGCTCCTTCTTCCAGGCACACGTATTTTCCAGCCCGCAGTACTGCTTCTCGTCCCGGTGCATATCCTCTATGCTCCATCGGCTCTTCTTATATCGGTAGCAGGTCCTGGCAGTCATATTCAGCTTGTCTGTCACGTAATATCTTGGGTTGGATTCATTTTCTTCCCAAAACATGAAGATCCTTACCCTGCCAATCTCGCTGAGGTCTAAAACGGCCTCTTTATAGAAAACCCTCGTGCCTTCCCAGGTGAAATACCTCTCGTTCTTGTGCTTTTCGAAGTACTCACTCACGCTCATCCATTCTGAAAAAAGCCTAATTTGACGGTTTTTCTTCAACTTCCCAACATAGGTCAAGCCCTTTTTGCGTAATGGGCTCAGAACAGGCTTCACAGCGTAAGCGGCGTCCATTAACAGCGAAACAGTATTTCTGGGGATTCTGCCTCCATAGGCATTCAACCGGTCTTCAACAATCTCCACAGCAAGCTCTGTTTTCGTCTTGAAAGTTTCGTTTGGGTGATTTTTAACGTATTCGTCTGTCAAATACAGCCTAAAATCGTTATCTATCGCCCTTTTTTTCCTCTTAGTTGGAAAGTGACCAGACAATTGCTCCAGATTGTGCTGCCGACGCTGCTGGAATGGTTATATCCTGAAGCATAGATGTCACGGCCATACCTTCTGACGGGTGTATCGTCAATAATGAAGAAGTGGCGTTCACGTTTGTCTAGTGTACCATCCCGCATGATATGCTGTATTTTGAAGTTATTGAGCTTATTCTGTTCTCCTTTCAACGTTCTAGATATGGTTGATGTGTGATATCTGGCATTTAAAGCCCGAATCATGGCTTTTATGCCCTTTTTCTTCATGGTTGTCAAACCGTCAGCGTAGAGAAGGAGCTTGTCAGAATGCTCGCTAACGGAAGATTTAAGTATGCACGAGATGTTATCTCGGATTAGACCGCCGGATTGAACTTCTTTCGCTTTCATACTTGAAATAAGCTCAGATGGCGGTCTTTTATAACTTACCCCCCGTCAATTATTTATGCAAAAGGTCTGTTAATTTAAACATTCTGTTAATTATCGTTGGAAAGATTGTCAGGGCCATACTTTGGGCCGGAAAATAATCATGCGCCCGTAATTGCCCTAGAAGTAATGTTGTGGTAGCAAAGAGCAGTGAAAAAAGTTGTTTAAGGCAATATTGTTGCACTCAACTTCATTTTTGGAGGGATAGAGATGCTATCAGAATAGAGGATAGACTCGACTGTCTACATCTTAAGGATTTCTGCTATCTTCGCGATATCGTCCTCTGTTACTTCAAGGATATCCAGCTTCTTGAGTTCCACGGCGACCCCCTTTTTCAAAAACCTCTCGTATCTCGGGCATGTGGTCAGGATGCCACGGTTCAGGTCCGTCACGAGGCCATTTTCTCTCGCCCTTTTCGCAAAGTTTTTCGGGTCGCCGGTCTCGAAGCCCACGCTGATTCCCCTGCAGTCTCTGTGCACAACCCCTCCAAGCTCTTCTTTTAACATGGCAGAGTATCTCACAAGCGTTTCGACCACCCTCGACGCATTTTTCAGCTCCTCGATTATTCCGGCACACGTCACGGGGCTGATCCTGCATGCCGCTGATACAGCCGCATTAATTATTTCTCCGTGGTCCGTGGATACGAAACCGCCCGATAGCACGTTTAATATTTTCGGGGCCCCGGTAGAGCAGACGGTGATATCCGCATCACCGCGTGCAAGCACCCCGTCCCCTATGGCCCCGCTCGCGTCTTCCACGAGATACACCGAGT
>NZ_JAZFTO010000318.1:0-2146 GCF_036446775.1 Candidatus Desulfatibia sp. | reverse complement strand
AAGGTGGTCTCTAGTTTCTATTGCAACAGTTCGTTAAAAGCCTCAAATGGTGTTTTCCAGTTTAACACTTTACGAGGCCTGCCATTTAATCGGTCTTGCGCCTTTCTGATTTCATAAGCACTGACCTGATTAAAGTCGGTGCCCTTTGGAAAGTACTGCCGTATCAGGCCATTGGTATTTTCATTGGTGCCACGCTCCCAGGGACTTCGCGGATGGGCAAAATAAACTTGCATCTTTGTCTTCTCGGTAAATAATCGGTGTTCAGACATTTCTTTGCCCTGATCATAGGTCAATGATAGTTTCATCTGTTTCGGTACGGTACGCAATTTGCGGGCAAAGGCCTTACGTACAGTTTGTGCATCCTGGCCTTTCAAGCGAACCAACAACACCGTTCGGGTGGTCCGCTCTACTAATGTGCCCAGGGCCGATTGATGGTGTGCACCTTGAATCAAATCCCCTTCCCAATGACCGGGGATTATTCGCTCAGCCACCTCAACAGGCCGCTCTTCAATACTGATCATATCCGGGATCTGACCTCGTCGGTCGTTGCCCCGGCTTCGTGGCCGCCGTGTCTTTTGGTGTTGGCGTAAATGACTTAACAAGGCCTTGCGTAAACTGCCCCGTGGTAATACATACAAATACGTATAAATGGTTTCAGCGCACACGCGCAGGGTCTCCTCATTAGGGTGCTCTATCTTCAGTTTGGCACTGATTTGCGCCGGCGACCATTGTTTGCGAAGTCCGTTCAACACTATTCGTCGTAGATGTTTATCTTTAAACAGCTTGCGAGGATGACGATAACATCGCCGCCGTGCTTTGTTGTCCGCCGTGACGGGAACATAATAAAATCCGGCCTTGTTACGCTTGATTTCACGACTGATGGTGGATGCACTTCGATGCAATCGGCGACCGATTTCGCAGATACCCACACCAGAATGATATAACATGCCGATGGTTTCTCGCTCCATCAGGCATAGCCGATAATAGCTTCTCATTATTCAACACCTCAATTGTGATTGTGCTACTCATAATAAAAGTGTTGCGTTAGAATCTAGAGACCAACCCCACTAAAAATATTCAGGGGAAAAGTTCAGGTAGTGTCCGAAGAAGTATCATCCTTGGGGTCAATATCTTATTCTTTGTCAGACTCTTCTGAATCATCAGCGGATTTTAATGGTACAAAACAATCACCACTTGCATTACATATCATTCCTTCAGTATCCCAGGGCAAGCTACGATAAGCCGCAACATCATCCAATCCAAAGAAAGGATATTTGATAATGTCAAAATATGGCGAGTAATCAAAATCTTTAGGGGTGAACAATCTGGGGTTACGTTTATAGAGTTTTAAACTACCGTCTTCACCACGTTCTGCTATGGGCAATATTGGAAAATTCACAGAACCGAAGGCATCACCCATCATATATGAACATAAATTTCTGGTAGAGCGTCCTGCATATTGTTGAAACAGGGTCGAACGCCATCGTCGAGGAAAGATACCATAAGGAAACAAAAACCGTGCTAAATCCAACAAATGTCTAACATCATAATCATATCCAAGTTGAGACAGTGAAAAGGCAATGACTTGCTGGCGATCAGATCTGGATATACCTTTTGGGCGACATATACGTAAGTGCTCGTTTTTGTATTTTGTCACGGGGGAAATTACTGTGCCCTCACCCAACATGGACTCAATGATCAATTGCTCGTGAGATTCACCCTGGTAATATTCTGAAATTTTATCCCGCAGGGATGCATCCCTTATCTGATCCAGCCTGCCAATGTACAACATTGAATGCGTCCAGGGACTATTGGTGATGGATTTAATGACTTGACTGACACGTGTTCTCCCCTCAACAAGTAAAACATCTACCTGATGTAATTCTTCACACAAGCGCTCAAAATCAGTCAATCGAGCATCTTCATTGTCATCAATTTCGGTGTTTAACCAAGCAGACATACTATCCATCAACCACGTCTTGATACCCATACTTCACCCTAATTTTATAGATAACAATGGCTTAACTATATCACTTAAAACCATTGCATGACATGAATCATGGTAAGAAATATAAATGGCGAGTAATTTATCCGCGTGTATCGTTTTTATATCAACTATAGCCAAAGTATGACACTAACTCCTCAT
>NZ_JAZFTO010000317.1:0-2880 GCF_036446775.1 Candidatus Desulfatibia sp. | reverse complement strand
GACAGCATTTGGTGAAATACCTAATTTACGCAGCATGGCCCCGGCGACCCCTTGTTCTTCATTCAGCATGACCTTTAAAAAATGTTCAGGTTCGATCTGCTGGTTATGATGCTCTGAAGCCAGAGCTTGAGCATTGTGAATAAGCTCTTGTGATTTAATGGTAAATTTATCAAAACGCATAAGAGTTCCTGTGCTCGCAAACAATAAAAAATCAATTTTTACGAGGATTTTAAGTGTTAAATTTGGCTAAAAAATAAACACTGACGACCTGATGTCAAACCTGTATGGTTTATGAAATGTTTGTTTGGGTTAAGAAGATGACATGCGTTTTAGTTCATCGGAAAGCAGGATGCGGCAATACCGGCAAAGCTGATCAGACTTGTGATCTACATCTTCGATGCAGCGGCAGTAATGCATAATGCAGGCGGGATCCTGACAATGGCGCAGATTAAATGTATGGCCCAGTTCGTGAATGGCTTCCTTGACAACGCGCCGGTGAAAGCTTTCACCGGCACCCATGGCAAGACCTTCATTGAGCCGGTGTACTGAGATGATGCAGGCTTTCCCGCCCAATTGCGCTTCTCCGTAAACGTGGGTCAAGATAGGAATGAACAGGTCTACCCGGGTGATGGCAAGGACCTTGACGGCACTGGGCGGCGCCCGCCCGGCCAGCTTTTCAAGAATTAAAGTTGAATGGTGCTGGCTGCGGGCCGTATTCAGGGCAAACTCCACATCCTGCAAAAGCGCTTTTATTGCGGTTCGATAGCCGAATACCCTCTGGATATCCCTGCTGACCAGGTTTAAAAGCTCGGGGGCTAACTCTGCGACCGGAGAGATCAAAATGCTATGTTCGGGTTGGGTATTCAAGCCGGCTTGTTTAACTGGCAGCGTTTGATTTTGCTATACAGGGTGGAACGATCAATGCCAAGGATTTTGGCGCTCTTGGAAATATTCCACTGGTTCTTATTGAGTATTTGAATAATATGGGTCTTTTCAACTTCTTTGAGGGTGTTGCCATGGGGGGCAATTAGATGTTCAGGACGAAAAATAGGCAAATCTTCAGGTTGAATCTCGCGGTTTTTGCTCATAACCACGGCTCGTTCAATGGCATTTTCAAGTTCTCTTACATTGCCCGGCCATTCATAAAGCATCATTTCATCCATGGCTTCCCTGCTGAGCCGGTCTATGTGCTTGTTGGTTTCTTGTGCATAACGGCGGTTGAAGTGTTCGCTGAGCAGTGGAAGGTCTTCTTTGCGCATGCGCAGCGTAGGCATGTTAAAGGAAATCACATTCAGGCGGTAGTATAAATCTTCCCTGAATATTCCAGCCTTGACGGCTTCTTCAAGGTTTCTGTTGGTGGCGGCGATGACCCGGAAATAGGCTTCAATGGGCTGAGTGCCGCCGACCCGATAAAAGATGCGGTCTTCCAGCACCTGCAAAAGATCAATCTGCATTCTCATGCTGATTTCACCGATTTCATCCAAAAAGAGCGTGCCGCCGTGGGCCAATTCCAGGCGCCCTTTTTTAGTCTCTTTGGCATCTGTGAAAGCCCCTTTCTGGTGGCCGAACAGTTCGCTTTCCATGAGGTGCTTGGGAATGGCGCCGCAATTGACGGCTACAAACGGTCCCTCACAGCGGGGGCTGTTGGTATGGATGGCCTTGGCCGCCAATCCTTTGCCGGTACCGGTTTCACCTGTAATCATAACCGTGGAGCCCGTGGGCGCAATATCCTGTATCAGGTCAAAGATTTCCTGCATGGGTTTGGACTGGCCCAGCATGCTCTCGAAGCGGGTTCTGTCCTTATATTGCTCTCTATGATTTTGCAGCCCTTCTTCACCGCCGGCCGCCGTTTCGACAACGTGACCGTCGCGTTCAAGCCATCCGGCCAGAGACTCTCGCATGATCAGTTCGTCATCGACGATAAGGATTTTAGTGCTGTCCATGTGGAGCTCCATCTTGTGATAGTCCGACCGACGACGGTTTTATGGGAAATCTAACGGTAAAGGTCGTACCTTTTTCCTGGTCTGATTCCACAAAAATGGTACCGTCATGTTCCTCAATAATGCCGAAAGCAACGGAAAGCCCGAGTCCGGTCCCTTTACCCTTTTTTTTGGTGGTGAAAAAAGGCTCGAAAATTTTAGAGAAATTTTCCGGTGGTATGAAAGAACCGGTATTGTGACAACTGACCGCAATCTTATTTGTTTTTGGCAGATGCCGGGTTTTAATGCTTAAAATCCCTCCGCCGGCGAGCTCAACAGCTTCAGCGGCATTGGAGATGATATTGCATAAAAACCTGTTGTAGCTGATCTTCTGAGCCGACAAGATCCGGCATCTGCGGGTCAAGATCCATTTCAACCATGACGCCACTGATTTTAAGAAGATTCGAATTCAAGAAAAGCGTTTTTTCGATCAACCGGGTGCGAACTTGGCGGCAATGGCCTTTGTTGCGAATGACTTCGTATAAGGGGCAGGGAAGTTCTTTGGTGCTGCAAGGCTGGTCAATTTGCTGAAAAACCTCATAGCATTTACGGCCGATAACCTCTTGGCGGGCATAGCCCATCTTTTCTAAAAAGGCCTGATTGGCTTCGGCAATCTCTAATTCCGGTGTAATCACGGTGATAAAGTCCTGAATGCCGTTGAAGATAGTCTCAACTTCCTCATTTCTGATTTTCAACTTGCGGGCTTGAGACTCAATGGCTTCCCAGAAGATTTTAAAAACGTGGTATCCCATGATACGGATATTCAGAGGCCGGGTTTTTATGATATCCTCGAGAACATCCTGTTCAGGTGTCAGAGTGATAATGAGGTGGATACTGTAGCGCGGGTCATACAGTTGGTGATAGTCGGTAAAGGTCAGCAGGCCACGCTCTCTGGCTAACA
>NZ_JAZFTO010000316.1:0-19792 GCF_036446775.1 Candidatus Desulfatibia sp. | reverse complement strand
CGAAAAAGACAAAAACTGATTTTATGCCCGCAATACCGCTATGCCCTGCATGATGAATGTATTATGGCCGTAGTATTCGGTTTTACTGCTCCTTTGCTGGAAAAAATTCTGTCATACTCTCTGCCTGCCGAGCATGAATCCGTAATAGATTTGTTCACCAGCAAGGTTGACATCACATTCAGCAACGGAAATATTGTTATCTCCAACTAAAGAGGTGTAAATAATGAGTAAGTGCAGCTGTAAAAGTTCTGATAAATCAGCAGACAAAACAGAGGGTTGCGCTCAGAACAGCGCCAAGGAATGCCACGGACACGGCAAAGACCATGCCTGTGGAAAAAAAAGGAATAGTTAGAAAAAATTTGCGAACTACCTTTATCCCCCCACCCAAGCCGGATGAGCCCTGAAAGCGGGACATACCCCGAGTACGAGACAGGCCGGCTGTAGTGCAACGGATATTCCGTCTTCATTGCAACTGAAGCGGGGAACCAAACAGGGTCGGCAGCAGTGCTGCTTTTTACCTTTAGCGCCATTATCCGCCAACTTCTCTTGACATTAAAACCCCAATTGAGCCAAACTCAATAAAATCGTTATTCCTAAGGGCATTGTTGCAGCTCCCTGTCCCGCTGCCAGGGGGCTAAATGCAAAACAGCGTTACTGCTCGCTGTTACAGTTCAAGCGTTTTGGTCAACAAAATGAATTTTGATATCGTTATATACAACGGCGTTATCGTTACGGTAAATCCTGATTTTGACATCATTGACGATGGTCTTGTCTGTATAAAAGATGGAAAGCTAAAACGAGTTGAAGCCCGAAACGGAGACCTTCCTCTTCCCGAAGCCCGAGAGACGATTGACGCTGGGGGTGGAATCATTATGCCCGGTCTGATCAATACCCATACTCATCTTCCCATGACGCTGTTCAGGGGGCTTGCCGATGATCTGCCCCTTACCAAATGGCTGAATGAATACATCTTTCCTGCCGAAGAAAAACATATAAGGCCTGAAACCGTCCGGCCGGGGACGCTTACAGCTTGTGCGGAGATGATACTGTCGGGAACAACGACCTGCTGTGACGGATATTTTTTTGAAGAAGATGTTGCCGCCGCGGTCAATGAAACCGGCCTGAGGGCCGTGCTGGGCCAAGGTGTGATCGATTTCCCGGCACCAGGGGTCCCGCACCCGGATGATAACATTAATAATGCCTTAAAGTTTGTCCAAAAATGGCAAAGCATATCGCCATTAATCACCCCGTCGATATTCTGCCATTCTCCCTATACCTGTTCTGAAACGACTTTAAAAAAGGCCAAGAATGCCGCGGCCGCTGAAAATGTGCTTTTCCAGATTCATATTGCCGAGACCCAAAGCGAGTACGACCAGATTCAAGCACAGCAACGGGCAACACCGGTAAAGTACCTTGATAACATCGGCATTTTAGATAAAAATACATTGTTGGTTCATTGCGTCTGGCTGGATGATGACGACTTTGAAATCATCGCCCAAAGGCAGGCAAAAGTTTCCCATAATCCCGAAAGCAATATGAAGCTTGCTTCCGGCATTGCGCCGGTACCAAAGCTTTTAACCGCCGGCATAACGGTAGGTTTGGGCACCGACGGATGTGCCAGCAACAACGATTTAGATCTTTTTAGGGAAATGGATACAGCGGCAAAGCTGCATAAGGTAAATGTTCTCGACCCCACGGTCATGGATGCCGGAACCGTCCTGAAAATGGCGACGATCGGAAGTGCCGGAGCCATCGGCCTTGAAAAAGATATCGGCTCTTTGGAAGTCGCCAAACATGCCGATATCATCATTATCGACACCTTCAAGCCCCACCTTGTGCCCCGCTACAATCCCGTATCCCAGATTGTCTATGCCGCCCAGGGTTCAGACGTACGGGATGTCATTGTGAATGGAAAGGTTCTTTTAAGGAATCGGAAGCTGTTGACCATAGAGCTGGAAGATATTCTTAAAAAGGTGGCCGATATCGCTGCGGTTGTTAAAGCAACATGAGAAATTCGGTTATAGTTAGCCGCCGGATGATTTCGTTTAGGTCGGGAAGCTATCTGGGCAAAAATATGGTGCCGCAGGTCGGGGGCTGTGGTGAAAATTTCGAAATGCCCCGCTAAAAACCCGTAAAATAGCTTGACTTTTTATAACAACATCTTATTATCGAAATAATCAATAAAGGCCCGTTCTTAATTGGCGGGCCGGTTTCGTTCTGAAGGCAAGATCCATTTGTCAAAGTGACAACCTCCAGTTTGGAACTATGAGAATTTTTCGAAAGGAGTGTGTCACTATGGCTGATGGAATTGTAAAATGGTTTAATAGCAGCAAAGGTTATGGCTTTATTGAGCAGGAAGATGGTCCGGATGTATTTGTTCATCATTCAGGAATCAATGCCGCCGGTTTCAAGACTCTCGATGAGGGCGACCGCGTCACCTTTGACATCGAGGAGGGCCAGAAAGGTCCTGCGGCGACAAATGTCACCGTGGTATAGCTTGCCATTTGTAAGTTAAAAAAGGGCGTTCTTTGCGATTATGCAAGGAATGCCTTTTTTATCTTCAACTGAGCGAGACCTTTGAGCTTGACTTATTTTCAGGCTCTATTCCCCCTCAAACTCGGTTAAAGTAAACATCTTATAATTTTTTATCTTTTCCCTGCCTTGCAGGTCAGGCAGTTCGACTATAAATACACACTCAACGACTTCGCCGCCCAGTTTTTCAACCAATTTGGTTGCGGCCGATATAGTGCCGCCGGTGGCTATCAGGTCATCCACCACAAGGACCTTTTCACCCTTTGCAATTGCATCTATATGCATCTCTACAACGTTCTCGCCGTATTCAAGGGTATATGACTCGCTGATGGTTTTATAGGGTAACTTTCCCGCTTTTCTCACAGGAACAAATCCGACATTAAGCTTATAGGCCAGCACTCCACCGAAAATGAATCCTCTGGCATCGATTGCGACCACCTTATCAATCTCCATGCCACGGTAACGTTCATAAAGCATATCACAGGTCTGCTTAAATGCTTCGGGATCTTCCAAAAGTGTTGTAATATCCCTGAACATCACACCTTCAATCGGCCAATGTGGCACAGTCCTGATTTTATCTTTCAAATTCATATCAATCTCCTCGCTTAACAACTAAAAGTTGGTATTTCAAGAACAGCTAAGGCAGGTTTTAGCTAAGCTTTGAAACAGCATTAACCAGCAGCTTTTTAACTCTATCCGCATTCTGGTGAAATACCTCCAAGATTTCTTCCCATGTAACCGGCTCCTCATCTTCCTTCCAGCAATCGTAATCGGTTGACATGGCAACAACAGCATACGGTATCCCGGCTTCGTTTGCCAGCATCGCCTCCGTAGCTATCGACATGTTGATGACATCCCCTCCCCACATCCTAAACATCTTTGATTCTGCTTTAGTCGAAAACCTCGGCCCTTCGATGGTTATCACTGTTCCGCCATAGTGGGTTTCATAGCCCAACTCTTTTGCGGCGGCATAAAGCATCTTGCGCAGCCCGCTGTCAAAGGGCTCGGCCATGGGCGTATGCTCCGCCCCGTTTTCAAATGAATCGTGAAATGTAATTTTCCTGTGCTTTGTAAAATCAATGAACTGATCAACAATCACAAAGTGCCCGCGATCAATCTCCGCTTTAAGGCTGCCGCAGGCAGAGGTCGCAATCACGTGCGTCACGCCCTGCTCCTTCAAGGCGCAAATGTTTGCTCTGTAGTTGACCTGGGTCGGACTCAACTGGTGCTTTGCGCCATGCCTGGCAATAAGGACTACATCAACGCCGTTAATCTGGCCGACGGACAATGCCGAAGACGGCTTCCCATAAGGGGTGTCTACATGCATGATCTCGGCGTTGTCTAAAATTTCCGGGTCATCCAGCCCGGAACCTCCGATAATCCCCACTTTCACCATTATTATTTCTCCGTCTGAGTTTGAAACTATTCTGTTCGTTTTCCTTATTATACATACAAAATATTGTCAATATTCGTAAATTTGCAAAAAGTGAAACGTGAAATGTCAAACGAATACATTTAGTACATCAAGGGGCAATATTACACAACATATACACTTTTCACGTTTAACTTTTTGCGACGCCATCAAGGTTAGTCTAACTACTATATATTGCGCTATATTTTGCTTGACATACAAGATGTGTTATCCTATGCCTTTAGTAAGCCAAGAATCCGAGCCCAGAGAATCAGGTGTTGCAAGACTAAATAAATTCAGCTCATAACACAATTGCCGGGCAGCAAAATGACTAATGCATCCCCGTTGTCTATTGATGAAATCTGCCAATATTTAGGCATTAATCGAGATATCTTTTACCAATGGCTCGACATAAAACAACCACAAGCTTATTATCCTGATGTTTTACAAAAATTTAAGAAGGCCGATATTGATAACTAACTAAAAATACTTTAAATTATGAAGGTAGACGGTCAAGATATTCGGCCTATCTGGCTGGATGAAGATCTAAAAACGGTAAAGGTTATCGATCAGCGGCGCCTCCCCCATGAATTTATTGTTGCGGATCTTGAAACCGTAGACGATATCATCACGGCCATTAAAGAGATGTACGTTCGGGGCGCACCGCTGATTGGCGTGACCGCCGCTTACGGCGTCTATCTGGCGGTTTTAAACGCTCCTGACAACTCCGGTGATGCCGATTATTTAATAAAAGAGTGCCGGCGATTGAAAGCGGCCCGACCCACGGCAGTGAATCTGGCCTGGGCGGTGGACAAGGTATTATCCGCTGTTCTAAACATCGAAAATACTGCCCAAAGATTAGAAACAACCCGGCGGGAAGCTGATGCCATTACTGAGACTGAAGCGGAAAACTGCCGCAACATCGGCCGGCACGGTCTGCCTCTGATTGAAGAGATTTACCACCAAAAAGGCAACGATACCGTCAACCTGCTGACCCATTGCAATGCCGGCTGGCTGGCCTGTATCGAATACGGCACGGCCACGGCACCTATCTATACCGCCTTTGATAAAGGTGTGGACGTGCATGTATGGGTGGACGAAACCAGGCCCCTCAACCAGGGAGCACGGCTGACGGCCTGGGAGCTTGGCAAATACGGCATCAAGCACACGGTCATCACCGACAATGCCGGCGGTCATTTAATGCAGCACGGCATGGTGGACATGGTAATTGTAGGCTCCGACCGGACCACCTACACCGGGGATGTGGCCAACAAAATCGGAACCTATCTAAAGGCGCTTGCAGCCAAGGATAACAATGTTCCCTTCTATGTGGCCCTGCCCTCCAGCACCTTTGACTGGCAACTGAGAGACGGTATCAAGCAAATCCCCATTGAAGAGCGCGATCCCGATGAAGTGCGGTATGTACAGGGCCTGAACCGGGGATCAACAATCAGTGTGCTGGTCCCTCCGGCCAATAGCCCGGCGGCCGATTTTGCTTTTGATGTCACGCCTGCCAGGCTTGTCACCGGCTTTATCACGGAAAGAGGCGTCTGCAAGGCAACAGAACAGGATATTAAGCGTTTGTTTCCCGAAAAAATGGCAGCAAGGTGAAGAATTTGTCTGGCGGTATGCATGTCGCCCTTTACGGAAATGACAGGACCGGAGCAAATCGGCGACACTGTTACACCCTTTAAACTGCAAATTATATCGCTGCCATCATAGTTTCACGACTTTTTAGGGGGTGCGAAACTTGAGTTTTTAGTCAAAGTAAAATCATACATTTTTGCGGATTTAAAAACAGGTAGAGTTCCTGTCCTTCTTCTTGCGGCACGTTATGCGAAGCCTGTACCCTGATCATATGGCCGTCCACGCTTACGAAAAAATATAAAAGGTTGCCCAAGTACGCCTTATGGACAATAGTTCCCTTGACCAGGTTCTCCCTGGCTTGGGGTGGCTCCGTAAACACTTCCACATCCTCGGGACGGATAGAAGCATACACTTTTTTTCCCGGTGTTGTTGCCGTGATGTTAGGCGTCTTGCACAGCATCTTTGCGCTGAATTCGGTGCGTACGTAAACCGCGTCTCTGTCCTGGAGGACCTCGACGACCTCCCCGGACATAAAGTTCATGGTGCCTATAAAATCGGCGACAAATCTATTGGCGGGCTTTTCGTATATCTCCTGGGGAGTGCCGACTTGCACCACGTTCCCCGAGTCCATGACGGCGATTCTATCAGAGATAACCATCGCCTCGGCCTGGTCGTGGGTGACATAGACCGCTGTGATGCCCATCCGTCTTACCAGGTCCTTGATTTCAAATCGCAATTCTTCTCTGAGCTTGGCATCCAGGTTGCTCAGCGGTTCATCCAGCAACAACACCTTAGGATTTCTCACCAGAGCTCGCGCGAGCGCCACCCTTTGCTGCTGCCCGCCGCTCAATTGGGACGGGTACCTCTCTTCCAGACCATCCAAGCCCACTAACTCCAAAATCTGTTGCGCCTTTTCCTGGATAATCCGCTTGGGAAGCTTAGCAATTTTCAAGCCGTAAATGATATTTTTGTATACCTTCATATGCGGCCATACGGCATAGTTTTGGAACACCATGCCGATGCCTCTTTTCGACGGATGGACAAATCCTTTCGAAAGCATCGGTTTGCCGTCAATAACGATGTCGCCCTCCTCGGGTGTCTCCAGACCGGCGATGCAGCGCAAGGTGGTTGTTTTGCCGCATCCGCTGGGCCCTAGCAGCGTTAACATTTCGCCCTCGTTCACCTCGAGTTGTATGTGATTAACAGCCACTACTTTCTTAAAGCGCTTGAACAGGTTTTGGATCTCTATAAATGCCATTGAATATCTCCTTGAGTGACCGCCGAATTGCTGCACACTCTCGCGGTGCATTGTACATGGCTGATTTATAAGGGTTTACAGGTTCAGGGTTCACCGTTCAGGGTTGCGGCACAATCAGGTGCGATTCAGACTTTCGGTGAATCTTTGAATCTTTGAACCTTTGAACCTCTGAACTTCTGAACTTCTGAACGGTTCCTCCATTTTTTAAGTACCGCCGGGACCCCAGGCCGCTTTGAGGACACCCCCGCTGATTCTCGATATGATTAGCAGCAGGATAAAGGTGATCACAATCATCAGAAAAGCCATGGCGGCGGCGATTCCGAACTCCATGCCGCGGTGCCAGTTTAAATAGATTCCTATGGGCAGGGTTTCCCATCCGCCTCGATAAAGGAATATGGCGGTAGAGATCTCCTGGAACGCCATGATGAAAAACATCACCACGCCGACGAGCACGCCTTTGACCAGCAAAGGCAAAGATATATAAAAAAAAGTCCTGATTTTGCCGGCACCCGATACTTCGGAGGCCTCCTCTAACGAAATATCCAACTGCAAGTAAGAGGCATGCGCCATCCTCATAAAGTACGGGAGCCGCCGTGCAAAGAGGGCCAGCGCCATGATAATCCAATGCCTGGCCAAGGGTATGGTTTCCCAAAATGCCAAGAGATAACTCACCCCGATCGCGATACCCGGGAAAGCCAGCATCAGGGTGATGACAAAGTCGAGCACATTTCTTCCCGGGACACGGGTGCGGACGATGAGATAGGCTGCCGGCAGTCCGAAGGCGATCCCTAATATCAGGGCTAATCCACTGAAAACAAAAGAGTTTTTTATCAGGAGAGGGGTTTCCTGAAGGATTATCCTGAAATTATCGAGGGTCCAGTAGGTTGGAAACGGCTCCAGGACCCATCTTCTGGAAAAAGCGGCCAACCCCAGTACGGCCGGAATGAGCAGGACAAGGGCGGAGATAAAAATCATGTACATATACGAGCTAAATTTCACCAGCGGGCCCGGCTCGATCACCCTCCCTTCAGCCGTTGTCCCTTTCGAGAGGCCGGTATACTTTTTCCTCTCGACCCACCACCTGGCTAACAAAAAGAGGATAATGCAAACCGTGGAAGAGACGACCACCGCCACGATTCCCATGTACTTGCGATGCATGTCGGTAAAGTGATAGGCGATGTTGATGTACGCAACCGAGGGCAGAAAGTCGATCTGTCCCAAAATCATTGGCGTGAGCCAGTCCGTAAAGGGCCACAGGAATACGATGACGGCGCCCGCCAGATACGTCGGGGTGCAGAGCGGCAAAGTGACGGTGAGGAATCTCCGAAAACCGCTGGCTCCCTCGATTTCGGCGGCTTCTTCAAAGCAGGGATCTATGGTGGTGAAACCTGCGGAAAGACTGAGAACGATAAAAGGGAGCATGTGCAGGGATTGAACGAATACCAGTCCGTGTAGTCCATAGATGAAATTTATGGGCGTCTCGATCAATCCCGATTCCGTAAGGAGCAAATTCAGAGTTCCAAACCTGCCGAAAAAGATGATGAATGCAAATACGCCGGCGTAAGCGGGCAAAACAATGGGCAAAAGGATTAGGGCTGTAAAAACTGTCTTTCCCCACTGCCTGTATCTCGCCAGGATGTAAGCCAGGGGCACCCCGAACAAGGTGGTCGTCAGCAGCACCAGCGTGCTCAGGACCAAGGTATTTCCAAAAGTTCTAAGATAATACGTGTCCTGGAAGAATTCCAGGTAATTGCTTATGCCCCAGGTGTCGGTTCCGGCGATCTTGAAGCTTTCCTTCAGCAGAATTGACAGCGGATAAAGCACGAGAAAGGCAATCACCGACCACAGGAGTGCTGCCAGATAGATATTGCCACGCGACATACCACATCCTTTACTATAGTTTTCCAGATAAAGATTTTGGCTGCGTTATCGGTCGATCTCCTCGACGACGTACTACCGTGCACGCCTTACGCGGAGATCTCCCTTTAGTCTTGCCAAAAACATTATCTGAAAACCTATGTCTCATACTTGATGTGCGAGAGAGCGGTAGCTCCCTCGCACATT
This sequence comes from Candidatus Desulfatibia sp., assembly GCF_036446775.1. Taxonomy (NCBI): domain Bacteria; kingdom Pseudomonadati; phylum Thermodesulfobacteriota; class Desulfobacteria; order Desulfobacterales; genus Candidatus Desulfatibia; species Candidatus Desulfatibia sp. Next base: position 10,940 of record NZ_JAZFTO010000316.1, on the reverse strand, counting down.
AAGTAATATAAGTCTGCTTTCAGGTTCCGTTACGGCGCCACCAGCAGAGCGCGGGCCTTGGATGCCGCCAAGCGGGCTGCGGCATACTTGCCATCATACTCAAAGAGCTTTCTGGCTTCTTTTATTTTGACCGTAGCCTTTTTCACGTTCATCTTTTGGGCTTTCGCCGCTTGAATTTCTCCCTCAACTTCCTCTATCAGGAACAGACTGCGTTTCAACTTGCCCCACTTTCGGTAAATCTCCATCTCATATTTACGGTTGACGTCGTCCCACCTCTTTGTGGCAAGATCCAAATCGTACTCAATGAATCCGACATCCAGATCCCAGAATGAATCAACTCCCAGTGCTTTCTTGGCGTGTTTGGCCATGGTGACGCCTTCTTTTTCCCACACGGAGAATTTAATGTCCGTTCTGGCTGCGAAGTAACGGCCCTCCAGCACGTGTTTTTGTCCGTCCGTGCTGAACAGCCAGTCCAGAAAGATTTTCCCAATCTTTTCGTTGGGCGCACCCTTCAGCAAAGCCACGGCCTCCGGAACCAGGATCGTTTTTTCCGGGAGCAGATCACGTACGGGATAGCCGTCTTTGCGTGCAGCCATCGCATTCATTTGCGGCTGCGCGACCCCGATGGGAACTTCGCCGCGCTTCACTAGATTGGTCGTATCTGTGCTGCCGGTGGAGAAGCGGGCCAACTGCGCCGCTAACAACCTGAGATATCTCCAACCTTCCTTTTCTCCAAATCCTTGCAGGAGAATTTCTATGGCTTCATGCATGGTGCCGGAGGCGTATGGCAGCGTATGCACGATATTGCCTCTGTAGATGGGGTTGAGCAGATCGTTCCACGTTTTTGGCGGCGGCAGTCTCAGCTTTTTCAAAACCTTCTCGTTATACAGATTGGTGACGATCCAGGGAGCGAAAGCGGTCCAATAATAATCTTTATCTTTTACCTTCATGCCGTGCCATTCAGAGGGAATCTTATCCCAATTCTTTGGTCTGTAAGGGACAATCAATCCGTCTTGCTTTAAGACTTCATGGGCTGGAGCGCCGGCGCCCAGGAAGATGTCGGCATCTGGTTTGCCGCCCCATATTCTCACTTTGTCCACGACGACCGGCCATCCACCCGGCCGCACGAACGTGATGTCCACGTCCTTACCATAGGTCTTCTTATAGTACGCCTTGAAACCCTTGTTCAGACTGTCGGATAATTCCTTGTAAACAGGACCGACCCAGCCGAGTTTGTCAGCGGCTTGAACTTGAGCTGCAAAGGTTGGCAGGAGCAGTAACGATATTGAAAGGACGGTGAAGATTGTTGTGGCCAAGATTTTGTTTCTCATTTTGATCTCCTTTCGATTAACATTGTCATGTTTGCAAAAAAGAAATTTGTCGATCTTTAACCACCTCCTTTGGCAAAGGGTTGATGCTTGGGTTGCATTCCAAGCAGAATAGAGATAGATATCAAAAATTACAAGTCCTTTTCTTCTGTTTCCTGAAAATCAAAGCCGGAATTATTTGAACGTTGGGGGAGTTGTAACCGTTCACAGGTTCAGAGGTTCAGGGTTCAGAGGTTTACCCGCCTTTGGCGGCGCCGTAGGCGACCAGGGTTCAACGAATAAAGACAAGGTTGAATCCCACCAGTGGCGGGAAACCTGTGAACGCATGAAAAAGACAACCCTGAACCTCGCCTGCCGTCGGTCGGGCAGTGGTGAACTCTGATTCTGTGAACCCAACAGAAAGGTAACCCTGAACTTCTGAACTCTGAACCTGTGAACGCCTACAGGGAGTTTTATCCCGTGCAAACCAATACGCCCCATATCCTGCTGGTAAATCCCTGGATACACGATTTTGCGGCCTATGATTTCTGGGCCAAGCCCTTAGGACTTCTGTATCTGGCTGCAATTTTGAAAAATCATGGCTTTGATGTTACCTATTTGGACTGTCTGGACCGTTTCCATCCCCAAGCGCCGACTACCGATCCCTTTGCCAGGCATGGTCGGGGACCATACCTTAAAACCAGGATTCCAAAACCAGCGGGATTAGAGGACATACCGCGCTATTTTTCCAGATACGGCATCAAACCGGAATGGCTCCGCCGTGATCTTCTGGCCCTGGCACAGCCCGATCTGGTGCTGGTGACATCTCTGATGACATATTGGTATCCGGGTGTGCAGGAAACCATAAAAGTATTAAAAGGAGTTTGGCCTGAGGTAACGGTTGTTTTGGGGGGCGTTTACGCCAGCCTCTGCCGGAATCATGCTGAACAACATTCCGGAGCGGATCGTATTCAAACAGGACCGGCCGAGGAATATATTCTAAAGCTTGTTGGTGATTATACCGGCTTTCATGTGCGCCCGGACTTTGATCCCGGAAACCTGGACACCTATCCCTACCCGGCCTGCGACCTTCAAAGCAAAATTAACTACGTTCCGCTGCTCACCTCCAGAGGTTGCCCGTTTGCCTGCAAATACTGCGCATCTCATTTTTTAAGTTCGAAAAGAATGGTGCGCCGACCCGAGCTGGTTGTGGAAGAAATTCGCTACTGGCATGAACAACACGGCGTTAAAGATTTTGCATTCTATGATGACGCTTTGCTTGTCAATGCGCTAATCCATGCCGTTCCCATGCTCGAAGGGATCATCAAGGCCGGTTTAAAGGTCGATTTTCACACGCCCAATGCGCTTCATATCCGCGAGATTACGCGCCGGACTGCGCGCCTGATGTATCGGGCCGGTTTTAAAACGCTGCGCCTGGGACTGGAAACGGCAGCATTTGAAGCCAGAAAAGAATTAGACTACAAAGTAACGGGGGCGGAATTTAAGCGGGCGGTGGATCGACTCAAAGAGGCCGGGTTTCAAAAAAACCAGATCGGCGCGTATCTGTTGACGGGTTTGCCGGGACAGGACCTGCATGTATTAGAAGAATCCATCAAAACGGTTAAACAAGCGGGCATTACCCCCATACTGGCGCACTATTCTCCAATTCCTCACACGGCCCTCTGGCAAGAGGCGTTGGCCTCATCCCGCTACAATCTGGCAGCAGACCCCATCTTCACAAACAACGCCATATCTCCCTGTCAGGACAAGACCTTCTCATGGCAGACACTCTCGCATTTAAAAAATCTAACTGCAAACTAAAGCCCTTATTGTTCGTTTGTTTCATTCTTTAAAAGCATGTCCAATATCTTGGGAATATAATCATCAGCTTTGCCGGCATCAAATCTGCATGAACCCACCGTGCGATGTCCACCGCCTTCGAACTTTGCAAGCATCAGGCCGACGTTGACATTACAGTTTTTATTAAAAATATTATGCCCGACACTGACGGCAACTTTTTTCCCGGCGTCATCATCATAACGGATCTTAACGCTCACAACCGTTTCGGGAAACAAGGCATAAACCAGAAACCGATTGCCGTCCGGGGTTTTATCTAAAGGGCGAAAGTCTGTAACACATACATGCCCAAGCGATTGCGTGTGCTCTGCTAAATAGGCTTTATACTTTTTGTTTTGCTCAATCACAGCCCGGCAGCGTTGGTCGACTTCCGCATCATCAAGAATTTCGTCAACCTTTAAGGTTCTAAGCAATGCGACCAATCTGTTCCAGTAGCGCTCAGCAGCAGCATCATGTCCGAACATTGTCATGGAAAGCAGTAGATAAGGATGCTTTTCGGGATGGAGCGCCTCGTCCATAGATAAATCCGCCGAATCAATTTTATCCGTCTCGCTGACCAGTTCACTGTAATCGCGTTGAAACATGTGCTTATAATACTTAAAAACGACATTTGCTGCCGAAGGTGCCAGTTCAAACGCACCTTTAAACGGGCTGTTAATTCTGCTGGTATAATGATGGTCGAACCATAGACTGCAGCGTTCGTTGTAAGGCAAATTTGCCATGATGTCGCCCTTGCGTATGTCAACCAGGCCTTTTTGCACATCATTGGGCTGCACCCATTTTACAGGTTCTGTAATTTTTTCTGCTTCATATAGCAGCGCGGCGCAGACAGCCCCGTCAAAATCCGGCCTGGTAACAATTCGCATCTAACAAACCCCTCTTTACACCTTCTAACGCACATAGCTTGGTTAAGCAGTGCGTAGGCGTTCATAGGTTCAGAGTTCACCGTTCAGCCTGCGACGAGCTCGGCCGAGTCGGGTTGCTTTTTTGTTAACCTTTACTAACTAGCTCCGAACCTCTTGGCACGACGTAGCTTCAGCGTAGGCGGGTAAACCTATTAACCCTGAACCCTGAACCCTGAACCCTGAACCCGTGAACGGTTACAAGAGTGCTTTACCGATCAAACCTATTATAAAAAATATCATAATAGATTTGCAATACATTATCATGCCGAGTCCAAATAACACTATCCATATATTCTGATTGACTATAGCGGTGGTATATATGATATGAAACCTTAAAATCTTTAGCGCAAAAGGTGTTAGTTCACCGGAAAGGAGACGCAGTCCATGATACAATTAAAATCGGCTGATCTAAAAAAAGCAAAAACAGAGACATTGGTAATTCCTGTTTGTGAAGATAAAGACATCCATGATGACGCAACCATTGCCGCCCTTATCCGCAAAGCCAAAAAACTCAAAGAGTTTAAAGGTGCAAAAGACGACCAGGTCGTCTTCTACAATCTGCCTGATGTTAAGATAGTACGCTTGATTTTTATAGGGCTTGGAAAGTTGAAAAAAATCGATACGGAAGCACTGCGGAGCATGGCGGGCAAGGCTGTTAAGGGATGTATTAAAAAGGACCTCTCAGAAGTACTGATTGCTGTTCCGGCGGCCGAAAAACTCAACCTGACGGTTCAACCACTGCTTGCAGCGCTGATGGAAGGGGCCTGTCTTGGTAACCATCTGTTTGACAAATACAAAAAAGAAAAAAAGCACAAACCCCTTAAGAAGATCAATCTGCTTGTAAAACCTGCTGCTGTAAAAACGTATCGCAGATTATCGGCCCGCATCGAAACCGTCTGCCAGGGAACGATCCTGGCACGAGAATGGGTCAGTACTCCATCCAACGATAAAATACCCGCACGGTTTTCGCGGTCGATAGCCAGACTGGCCCGTCAAGCAAATCTCAAAGTTAGCGTATGGGGCGCAAAAGATCTCAAAAATAAAAAGTTCGGCGCAATGCTCGCGGTCGCCGCCGGAAGTCAGAACACACCCCGCCTGGTAATACTGGAACATAAACCCCAACAGGGCAAAAAGTCGATAGTGCTGGTGGGCAAAGGCGTTACATTCGACTCCGGAGGTATCAATCTTAAGCCTTCGGCCTCTATGGAGGACATGAAAATAGACATGTCCGGTGCGGCGGCCGTAGCTGCAACCCTGATTACCGCCGCAAAGCTAAAAGCCAAAATGAACATAGTCGGCATCATTCCGCTGGTGGAAAATATGCCGTCAGGGAAAGCCTCCCGGCCTGGAGACATCATCAAAAGTTATGCCGGTAAAACCGTGGAAATCGGCAACACCGATGCCGAAGGACGGCTGATATTAATCGATGCACTGGCTTACGGGGTCAAAAAATACAAGCCCCGGGTTCTCATTGATTTGGCAACTTTGACCGGAGCATGCGTAGTGGCGCTGGGTGAAAAAATAGCCGGTGTTTTTTCTTTAGATGACAAATTGGCCCAAGCGATTATATCGTCCGGGGATAAGACCTATGAACGCTGCTGGAGAATGCCGCTTCCCGATGATTACAAAGAACTGCTCAAGAGCGATTTTGCCGATTTGAACAATATCGCCAGCACGCGTTATGGCGGTGCCATTACCGCGGCCTTGTTCCTTTCAGAATTTGTAGGCAAAACCCGCTGGGCGCATATCGATATCGCCGGTCCCGTTTATGGTAAAAAAGAAACTGCTTACTGCGCTGCCGGCGGCACCGGTTTCGGCGTACGGCTGCTCTGCGATCTGTTGGAAAAACTGTAACCTCAATTGAGCTCAAAGAAAATGGCGGGCATTTTGCGGTTCAGGATCGCTGTCAGTCTCGCATGATAAGGGCACCCACCGGGCATATATCTACACAGACCGTGCAGCCTTCGCATTCCACTTTAGACTCATCATCTTGGCCATAAAAGCTGATTACAGTCTCAAACCCTCTGTTGGCAAAGGTTAAGACTGACTGACCATGCTGCTTGCGGCAGACATATAAACACTTACCGCACAAAACGCATCGATTGGGGTAATAATCAAGGCAGGAGTGCTCCCGGACGATTTCCGGCTCCTTGAGATATTGTTCGAGCTGCTTGGGCTTCAAGCCGACTTTTAAAAATTTAGCGCTGCGCTGCAGCTCACACTTTTTATTGGCCGGACAATTTTTGCAGTCTACGTGGTGTACCGAAAGCAGCAGTCGCAGGGCCGAACGCTGCAGTCGTCTGACCGCGGGAGTGTCGGTTTTGACGATCATATTTTCTCTGACTGTAGCGACACATGCGGCCACGGGTTTGTCTTGCCCTTCAATTTCAACAAAGCACATTCGGCACAGAGCCGAAGGGTATTTCATCTCTGCAACATAGCAGAGGTTGGGGATGTAAATATCGTTGTTCAAACAGGCCTGAAGCAGCATCGACCCTTCTTCGGCTTCAATCTCTCTATCATCCACCAAGATTTTAGGCATCTTATGAAGTCCTCATTAATAGATTATGTCTTCTCCGGTGGCTTCTCAACAATGGGGACCAGATCCGGAGGGGATACTTTTCTAACAGCGTCATATTCGGGAGGACAGGCAACCACGCACTCGCCGCATTTTACACATAGCTCCTGGTCAACCCCCTTCTTGCGGTTGCTGGTGGTAAATACGGCGTCAACCGGACAACGGGTGGCGCAGGCATCACAGCCACGGGCGCATAAATCCGGATCAAAATAAAAAGCGGTCAGTGCCCGGCACATCAGCGCCGGACAGCGCTTTGCGCTAATATGCGCTTCGTATTCATCCCGGAAGTACAGCAGTGATGTAAGCACCGGGTTGGGAGCGGTTTTCCCTAAGCCGCACAGAGAGCCGTTTTTAATATCTGCGCTCAGAACCTCAAGCAGTTCCAGGTCTCCTTCGCGTCCTTCACCCTTGGTTAAACGGTTCAGTATTTTGAGCAGGTGGTGGGTTCCGATCCTGCAAAACGTGCATTTACCGCAAGACTCTTTTTGGGTAAAATCGAGAAAATACCGGGCGACGTCCACCATGCAGGTATCCTCATCCATTACTACCATGCCTCCGGACCCCATCATGGCTCCGGCTTCCGTCAGGGAATCAAAATCGATAGGGGTATCCAAAAAATCTTCGTTCAGACATCCGCCCGAGGGTCCTCCGATCTGAACAGCCTTGAATTTTTTGTTATTGGGAATGCCGCCGCAGATGTCAAAGATAAGAGTGCGTAGCGAAACCCCCATGGGAATTTCCACCAAGCCGGGATGGACAACATTACCGACAATGGAAAAGATCGCCGTACCGGAACTGTTCTCGGTGCCGATATTGCGGTACCAGTCGGCGCCATTATTCAGAATAGGTGGAATCGAGGCCAGGGTTTTGACATTGTTGATGACCGTCGGCCGGTCCCACAGGCCTTTCTCAACGGGGAACGGCGGCCGATGCCGGGGCATACCCCTGTAGCCTTCGATAGATCTAAACAGAGCCGTTTCCTCGCCACATACAAAGGCCCCTGATCCCTGAAACACATCAATGTCCAAATCAAAAGTGCTGCCCAGAATAGCGCTGCCCAAAAGCCCCAGTTCTTCAGCTTGCCGGATGGCTTTGGCAACCAATTTGACTGCCAGGGGATATTCCGCCCTGACATAAACAATAGCTTGATGGGCTCCGACAGCATAGGCGCAGATAATCATGCCTTCAATCACCTGGTGCGGATTACTCTCCAGTATGGTTCGATCCATATAGGCACCGGGGTCGCCCTCGTCAGCATTGCAGATTACAAATTTGTCTTTTTCTGCGGCTTGCCTGGCCAACGCCCACTTCCGGCCGGTAGAGAACCCGGCACCACCCCTGCCTCTTAAACCGGAATTTTGTATTTCCTGGACGATGTCATCAGGATTGGTTTGCAAGGCTTTGACCAGGACTGAGTATCCGCCTTCCGCGATGTAATCGTAAATATCTTCAGGATCAATGTACCCGCACTTTTCCATGACTATCCGTTTCTCCATATTGAAGCGGGAAAATTCCATGAGCGAGGGAATCAGGTCGTTTGCTTGGGTGGCACCGTAAACATGCTCGAAGCGCGGGTCGCCTTCTTCTAAAAAAAGCTTTACCAGCATTTTGGCCTTACCGGCGTTTACCTGATGATAAAAAATTGGAGGAAATCCGGAATCAGGGTGATCGATGATAACCACCGGTTCGGCGTAACAATGGCCCCCGCACCCTACCGTATGAATGCGGGCATCTACATTGCGTTCAGCCAGGGCTTCTTCGAAGGCCTTTTTGGTCTCAAGGGCTCCGGAGGCAATACCGCAGGTTGCCATGCCGATGTGAATTTTGGGGACCGGTGCTTCCTGGAACACTCTCCGGCGTTTTAAGGCTTCTTGGCGGATCGCGCTGAAGGCCTGATCAAGTTTTTTATTATTGGCCGGCTTCATTCTTTTGTTTTTCTCTGGCTTGCATTTCTTTTTCTATTTCAATCCTCAATAGCAATCCCTCCACTTTGCTCGGGGCCATATGGCCGTGAACGGTTTCCCCAATAACGGCCACGGGGGCTAAGGCACAGCAGCCCACGCAGGCAACTCTTTCGAGGCTGAATTCCCGATCATCGCTGGTTTCACCGTCGCAAATCCCAAGTTTGCGTTCAAAGTTTTCAAGGATAATATCGCCGGCTCTGACATGGCAGGCGGTTCCCAGGCAAACCTTGACCGGATGCTTGCCCGGCGGTTGAAAGCGGAACTGGTTGTAAAAAGTGGCCACACCGTAAATTTCGCTTTGGGGGATTTTGAGGTGGTCGGCTACAATTTTAATGGCTTCAGCAGAAAGATAGGAGAGTTCTTTCTGGACCATCTGAAGGATAGGGATTAAACTTTGTCGTTGTTTTTCAAAATCTGCTAATTTGCGTGCAATCCGTTCCAGGATTGCGCGTTCTTCCATAAATATTTCCTGATCCATTTTCAAACCCTTCGTCCAACAGGCCGGCGGCAGCTTTCCGGCAAAGCTCTTGTCCGCCATTGGACGGCATTAGCGCGCGCCGTCTCGCCAAAGGCGGGCTGCAGGGAACTTAAAATATTGCTCGTGTCTATTTGCCAGAATCGGCCCAACCTCGCAAGTCATTTTTTATCTTCGAGAGTTGTTTGAAAACTATAGCAATATAAGCCTTGACAATAATCGGCCTAAACTGGAACGATGAACGGTCTTTTATGACACGCTTTGCCGGATTTTCGGCCTTGACGCTCGATCGGCAGAATAAAACCCTAATTGAGCGAAAAAAAAGGGGGAATATGCAATGGCTGAGTTGTTATGGACACCTGCGGAAGAAAGAATCAAAAGCACAAACTTGCACCGCTTCATGAGCAGCATTAATGCAAAGTACAACCAAAACTTCAGTGAATATGCGACCCTCTATCAATGGTCCCTTGAAAATATTCCCGAGTTTTGGTCAATGATGTGGGAATTTGCAGACATTATCGCTTCCAAACCTTATGATCAGGTCGTTGACGATCTTGGTAAAATGCCCGGTGCCCAATGGTTTTCAGGAGCACGGCTCAATTTTGCCGAAAATCTTCTGCGATACCGGGACGATCAGACCGCCCTGGTTTTCAAGGGTGAAGATCAGGATGTCCGTCGCATTACTTATGCCGAACTTTATAACGAGGTGGCCCGCATCGCCGGATCATTAAGAGCCGCGGGTGTGCAGTCCGGCGACCGGGTGGTCGGCTTTATGCCTAATATGCCCGAAGCCGTCATTGCCATGCTGGCCGCCGCCGGCATCGGTGCAACCTGGTCTTCCTGCTCGCCCGATTTCGGGATCAAGGGCGTGCTGGACCGCTTCGGCCAGATCAAGCCCAAGGTTCTGTTTACGGCCGACGGTTACTTTTTCAAGGGAAAACGCCTTGATTCTCTTGAGCGCATTGCCGACATTCTAAAAGAACTGCCGTCCATTGAAAAAGTGGTTGTGGTACCGTACACCCAAGATAATCCGGATATTGCCAAAGTTGCCCGCGCGGTTCTTTACCCGGACTTCGGATCTTCGGAAGCTGATCTTGCCGTTGCATTCGAACAGCTTCCTTTTGATCATCCGCTCTATATTATGTACTCTTCCGGCACTACCGGTCTGCCCAAATGCATGGTGCAAAGCGCCGGGGGCATTCTGATCCATCATTTGAAAGAACTGATACTCCATACCGATTTGAAAAGAGAAGATGTTATTTTCTACTTTACAACCTGCGGCTGGATGATGTGGAACTGGCTGGTTAGTTCTCTGGCCGTAGGCGCAACCGTGGTATTGTATGACGGCAATGCTTTTTATCCGCATCCGGAAACGCTCTGGGAATTGGCTCAAAACGAGAAAATAACGATATTCGGAACCAGCGCGGGCTATATTGCCGCCCTGCAAAACGCCGGCGTAAAACCCGGCAAAACATATGATCTTACGCCGCTCAAGGCGGTGCTGTCTACCGGATCGCCTCTTTCCATGGAAGGTTTCGAATATATTTACCGGGAAGTTAAAGCCGATCTGCAGTTGGCCTCTATTGCGGGCGGCACGGATCTCAACGGCTGCTTTGCGCTGGGTAATCCCATGGGGCCGGTTTATTCCGGCGAGTTGCAATGCCGCGGGCTGGCCATGAAAGTTATGGCCTTTGATGATAATGGCAAAGCGCTTATCAACCAGGAGGGCGAACTGGTGTGCGCGGCCCCTTTTCCTTCCATGCCCATCTATTTCTGGAACGACCCGGAGAACAAGAAATACCACGACGCTTATTTTGACGTTTATGCAAACATCTGGCGGCATGGAGATTATAT
>NZ_JAZFTO010000315.1:0-47494 GCF_036446775.1 Candidatus Desulfatibia sp. | reverse complement strand
GGGAACCGATTCCAGTTCCTGGATTAGAAAACTTAAGGGAGAAGGGATCGGGTGTGCCAGGCCGGTTTACCGGCCCCTTCATCAGTATTTAGGCTTGAAGGGATTTCCTCGAACAGAAAAGGCTTGGAAGGAGTCTTTATCCATTCCTATATATCCATCCCTTACTGAAGAAGATGTTAATCGGGTGATAAAGGAGCTGATTACCACATCCAAGGAGGAAAAAAGTGAGCAGCATAAATAATGTCAGGGGAATATGGTGGCGCAGTTACATTCCTGTATTGATATTGAATGTTGTTCTTCTAATACCGCAAAGTCGCAAAGTCTTTATTTATATGGGATGGAGGTGGGCCTATGTGCTTTTCATATCATTTACACTCTCTTTTTGCCTGACACCGCCGGCTATATGGCTTTCCCACCGGCTGGGCATCCTTGACCGGCCGGATGCCAGAAAAATTCATCAGGAAGCTACGCCCCTGCTGGGAGGTGCGGCTGTTTTCAGTGCTTTTTTGGCGGCCATCATGATAAACGGCATTTATTCCCCCAAGCTTGGGGCGATCCTGACAGCGTCGTGTCTGCTCTTTGTTATTGGGGTCGTGGATGACTTCAAAGAAATCTCCGCCAAAATCAAACTTGTGGCCCAAATTTTATGCGCAGTGCTGGTAATGAGCTTTGGAGTTGTTCTGCGCGTTATTCCCGACTACCTGGGTATCTTTTCACAGGTGGGCAACGTAGCATTAACCCTTTTCTGGCTTATCGGAATCACCAATGCCATGAATTTTTTTGATGGTATGGATGGTATGGCTGCCGGATTGGGCGTTATCATTGCTTTTTTTTTGGGAATAGTCGCATTTCAGACTCAACAACCATTTTTAGGCTGGGTTGCCGTAGCCATGATGGGGAGCTGCATCGGATTTTTGCCGTATAACTTATTAAAAAAAGGCAGAGCCGCCATTTTTCTGGGAGATGGGGGCAGTACCGTTATCGGTTTTATTTTAGCGAGTGTGGCGGTCTATGGCGAGTGGGCGACAGGTAGTCCTGTAAAGGCGCTGGCATCGCCACTTCTGATATTTTGGGTCTTGATTTTCGATATGGTGTATATCACGGTGGATCGCATCATATCAGGTAAAGTGGCCAATTTTCGGCAGTGGCTTGATTATGTGGGCAAAGACCACCTCCATCACAGACTGGCCGTTGTTTTAGGTGGACAGAGGAAAAGTGTTCTTTTTATCTATTTGATGAGTCTCTGTCTGGGAGCCAGTGCGGTTGTTCTTCGCAACGCAAGGCCTGTGGATGCCCTATTATTGATAGCTCAGGCAACTATTTTGGTTTTATTAATCACGATTCTGGAAAGACGCGGCCGTTCTTTGGATAGGAAAAACAACTAATCTAGATCTATGTATAGACGTCGTAAGTTACAGCGTTCAGAGGTTGAAATGTTTAGGGTTGAGAGGTTCAAAAGTTCAGGGTTCAGAGGTTCAACGCAAAACCCGGAACGCAGAACCTTGAACCTTATAACACTATATATTGCGTTTAATTATTATTGACATACAAGATAGATAAATTATATATAAAATAGTTTCTTAATTATTAGTCATCAGGATAACTTCCATGGTGAAATTCAGTGACATAAATAACGATAATATCAGTTCAACCAAGCCAATCCCCAAAAAGAAAAGGGACGAATCTAAAGGCAATTCTCGATTAAGTTTCCGAAAACTTGCTGCTGAACAAAAGAAAGCGCTTTCCGCGGATAAGGTCGTTTCTGAAAAAAAAGCTTCTGATAAAGACCAGATCGGTGTGAGCGGGAAAGTCCTTTATGAAAAGTCAGCCGCTTATCTGAAGCAGGCTTTTGAAGCCGTCAAACGGCGCAAGATGTTTTCACTTGATCCGGGTTTTCAAATCATTCGGGAAATGGTTGAAATGCAATCTTTTCAAGACTCCCTTTTTATCGAAGCCCTTCACCTTGATGATCCCCTTAAATATGTTATTCTCAACAACGTCAATGTGGCCATTTACGCCATTAAGATGGCGGATAATCTTGGCTTGAGCAAAGACAGGCAGGTTGAGATCGGTATGGCGGGCCTGCTGCACGATATAGGCATGGCCATTATTCCCGAAAAGCTTATTTATAAACAACAGAAACTGAGCGAGGCTGAATTCAAAATTTTCAAGGAACGTTCCAATTATTCCTACAAGATTTTGAAGGCTTTTGGGGATGATTATCCCTATTTGGCAGAGTGTGCCGCTCAAGTAAATGAAAGGCTGGATGGATCCGGATATCCGCAAGGTTTAAAAGGTGATGAGATTCACGAGTATGCACAAATCATCGGGCTTGTCGATATGTACGAGGCTCTCATTCATTCCAGGCCGCAAAGGGAAAAATTTCTCCATTTTATTGCCGTAAAAGAGATCATCAAGACAGGTAAAAATCTTTTTCAGCGAAAGCATCTTAAAGCCCTTTTAAATATCTTTTCAATCTTTCCATTACATAGCTATGTCAAGCTGAACTCAAACGCCGTCTGCAAAGTGATAGAGACTTATCCTGATCAACCTATGAGGCCCAGGGTTCAGATTGTATTTGATTCCCAGCAAAGGCGAGTTTTGACGGAACGCATCATAAACCTTCCCGATGATCAGCTATTGTACATTGTTGATTCTGTTTCTGATGAAGAGTTGCAGTCACCCTCTGAGGGTCCTGACAGTAAAACACGGGCCCGGGCAGAGCGTGTGCAAAAAAGTGATGACCTTCATTCTATGCAAGAGGAGGCTACGTTTAGTGCTGATGAGTTCTCTCCTGAGATGCAAGAAAAGGAAGAACGAACGGGCCGGGAACAAAAAGTCGGCTGGTTTAAAGCTGTCCTGCTAATCGGGGGGATAGCCTTACTGGCTACAGGCCTGATCATCCAACTTGGAAACAAAGATTCAAAACCTTTAGATGCAGGCAAATTGCAAACGTCTGTAATGAAAACGAAACCGGGTAGTACTCTTTTAAAAGAACCTGTAGATATCTCCCTGCCGTCGATAAATAAGAGTGAAGTGCAGAAAGAAGTTGCTCAACAAAAGCCGGCTGCTTCTCAAATACCTGATTCGAAAGACCTTAGGAGCAGCAATAAGGCAATTGTGGGAAAGGCTACCCCAAAAAGTTCCGTGACAGGAGCCGTTACTTCCGAGGAATCGGTTTTTAATAAAGAACGAGAATCCATCTCTATTGGTCCGCTACCTGACAAAGAATCATTGGAAACATCCAGTAAATACGGAATGGAGAGCGTATCGACAAAACGGTTATACCCGTATTCAATAAGACTTGACGCTTTTCGCAGCCGTCAAAAAGCTGATAAAACCCTTGCAATTTATCGAGAAAAAGGTTTATCGCCGTACTGGGTGAAGGTTGATCTGGGGGATAAAGGTGTATGGTACCGGATCTTCACGGGTTATTTCGATAATGTCAAACAGGCCGGGAAGGTAATAAAAGCAAGCAAGTTAAAAGGGGCGGCAATAAAAAAGACCAAATATGCAACATTGATCGGCACCTATCGATCTGAAACGACGGTAAATGACCAAATTAAGCTGATTTCGAAAGAGGGTTTTTCGCCTTATGTGGTTAAAGGATCAAATAACATATTTTACTTATACGTAGGGGCTTTTTACACTCACAAGGGTGCTGAAGACCAATATGCTGATTTGCTCGCAGACGGTATTGAAAGTAAAATAGTCGAGCGCTAACCCGGAAGAAAAAATTATCACGAAATCTCGAAAACACGAAAAACATTTGTAAATTAAATTTAAATTTCGTGCTTTCCATCTTTCGTGTTTTCGTGATTAATATAAAATTTCTGCCACAAGATGGATAATTCTAACAAATAGAAAACTACTTCAAGGGCGAATTTTAATGTATTTAGAATATTGGAATTTCAAAGAAGAACCCTTTAAAAATGTTCCTGACCGCAACTTATTTTTTAAATCGAATCCACACGAAGAGGCGCTTATTCGTCTATTATACGCTGTTGAACACCGTAAAGGGGCCGCTATGCTGACAGGTGAAGTAGGCTCCGGGAAAACCACGGTCAGTCAGGTATTAATAAACCACCTCTCAAAAGATCGTTTTGAAGTTACAACCATCGTCAATCCGGATTTAAACTCCGTCGATTTCTTACGGGCCATTTTGCTGGCAATGGAAGAAACAGCTGATGAAGATTCCAAAACCATTCTGTTAGAACGGCTTAAGAAAAGGCTTTCAAAAAATTTTCAGCAGAACTTAATTACCGTCCTGATTATTGATGAGGCCCATCTTATTAAGGATCCATCCAGTTTTGAAGAACTGAGAATGCTGCTCAATTTACAATCTGACAACCAATTTCTGGTTACTTTGATCTTAATAGGACAGCTTCCGTTAAAAGAAAAGATTGCTAATCTTAAGCCCCTGAAAGAAAGAATTGCGATTAAATACGATTTGAGTCCCATGGATCTTCAAGATACGATACGCTATATATTATTTCGCCTCGAAAAGGCCGGGGCTGTACGGGGCATCTTTTCAAAAGAGGCGGTCAAATCGGTTTATAATTACGCCGCAGGAATACCGCTCAGGATAAACAACGTATGCGAACGCAGCCTGCTGATCGGTATGATGATGAAAGTCCGGGTTATCGACAAGAAGATTGTCAAGCATGCCATAGAGGATCTGGAATGATACTTGATACTTGATGCTCGATACTTGATGCTTGATGCTCGATACTCGATACTTAAACCACTTGAGCAATAATGCGCAATTGAAAATTATTTGTTAAGCGTTAATCGAAAGAATATCGACAACTATTTTGTATATCTATAAAATGTGGAAAAGGAACTTTAATAAAACTGGAAGGTCCCTTTATAAAATTCTGCTGTTTCATGTGGGATTGCTGGGGCTTATATTAACTATTGGGTGTGCTCAAGATATAGGCCAAGAACAACCGGCTCAATGGGCCAAAGCCGGCGACCTGGCCACATCAGGAAAATACCGGGCGGTGGCCGTATCTGATCTGGACAACGATGGTAATCCGGATATCGTCGGAGGGAGTACATTCCCCGGGACTGTAGCTATCTGGTATGGGGACGGCTCCGGTAATATGTCTGCACCTCAATACCTGCCGTTCAAAGGGGATGTTAGATCCGTTGCCGTGGCGGATTTCGATGAAGACGGACTTAAGGATATCGTGCTGTCCGTTCAAAGAGAAGCCTCGGGAATTATGGTGTGGTTGAATCAGTCCGAGCGCAGGTGGCTCAGAGGTATCAACCCTGTCGAAATAAATAACTACGAGGGCGTGGAGACGGCTGATGTTAATGGGGATGGACATATGGATATCATTGCCGCCAATGCGACCTCGGATACCCAAGGCGGTATTCAGGTCTGGCTGGGAGATGGAAAAGGCGCCTGGCTTATGGAGTCGGGTCCTACGGTTACAGGGATTTTCATGGATGTAGCGTTGGCTGATTTTGATCAAGACGGGTTTTTGGACCTGGCGGGAGCCGGCTGGGGCAGCTATGGCGCTTTGAAGGTCTGGCTCGGAGACGGTACCGGGGGCTGGTCGTCGACTTTACCGGTACGTAAAGGCAGTTTTTATGGTCTGAGCGTTGGAGACGTTAACGCTGACGGCAAGCTGGATTTATTAGCCGGCTCTTACAGAAAAGGTGTTCAGATTTTTATAGGAGATGGACGCGGAGACTTCATCGGCACATCGAGTCTGGAAGAAAACGACAGCTTCTGGCAAGCCCTTGCTGTTGACCTGGATGGAGACGGTCTGATGGATCTTCTGGCCGGTTCCGTAAATTCTAAGGGGATCAAGGCCTGGAAAAACGCAGGATCAGATTCCTGGACGCCCATCAAAGGGCGGTTCCCATCCAAAGGTATCTTCTATGGAATCGAGATCGCCGATTTAGATAAAGACGGGCGCGATGATATCTGTGCTGCCGGCTTTGGAGAGGGCATCAAAATCTGGCTGGGAAAAGAAAAGGGTGTCGTTTCATCGAGAGTCCGCCAAGCACAGAAAGTTGCCGCTCCGGAACTTCCTTCGATTTCTGCCGAACTTGAAGAAAACAGTGTCTTTACAACTGTATCCGGGGTTCCGGAGTATAAAATCGGGCCCGGCGATGTTATTGAAATAACTTTGTGGAAAGGACCTACTGCGACCAGAGAACTAATAACGGTTAGGCCTGCGGGCAAAATTTCGTTTAACATGGTGGACAATCTTTATGTCAACGGATTTACCGCCTCGCAGGTGGATGATATTATAACCGGCAGGCTTGTCAAGTATATAAGAAATCCCCGGGTGGACGTTATAGTCAAGGAATATAAAAGCAAATTCGTAACAGTTTTAGGGCCGGGAGCGGCCTGGGCTGGCAGAACCGGCGGAGGTAAAAACTATCTGACCGGCCGGACTACAATCGTGGAAATATTTTCCCAGAACGTTAGCTTGCATCAAGACGCCAATCTGGCTGAAGTAGGTTTGCGCCGCAAGAAAGGGCAGGTATTAAAATTGAACCTGTTCAATGCTATTTTACGGGGTGAAACCGGCCAGGATGTGGTGCTGGATAGCGGTGATGTAATTTATATTCCCCTTATTACCAAAGAGGACAATCGGGTGTATATCTTTGGTGAAGTGGGCAAGCCGGGCGTATATGCTTTTAGCGGTTCAGAGATGCGCCTGCTGGATGTCGTTTCACAGGCCGGGGGCGTTACCGTATTCGCGCATGAGGACAGTACCAAGATTATCAGGGGGGACCCCACCAGACCCGAGGTCATTTCTGCTGATCTTAAAAAACTTATGGAGGAAGGCGACCAGACCCAGAATGTTGCCCTGACAAACGGAGATCTGGTGTTTGTACCGCGAAGTTTTATCGGTGATGCAAACCTGTTTGTTAAGCGAATTAAGCCCTTTATGGAACTTATCCTTATGCCTACTACCATCATTAAAGGCTTTGACAGTGCTGCTGATATATTGACAAAATAGTATTTCAATTGAGCGATAACGCTCAATTGGGTGTCCGTTGTCCTTTGTCCGTCGTCCGTTGCTAAGCTTTAAGAAGCGAGATTATATTTCAACTACAGGTGAAACACAAAAAGAGGCCCTAAGAACCTGTAAAACCACTGACTACGGACAGCTGACCACAGACGCCTAATCGAATTTTGGCTCGATTAGGGTATAATTCTGTTTATCTTTCACTTAAAACCAATAACTAATAACAAATAACGGATAACACCTAATTGAGTTTTAGCTCAATTAGGAAGGTTTTCGGCAATGGCTCAATATGACGTCGATCTGAGAGATTACTGGCGGATCATCAGAAAGAGAAAGACCATTATTGTACTGCTGACTTTTTTGGCCGGGGTCTTCAGCTATGGCTTTGCAAAATTGAATGAGCCCGTTCCTTTATATGAAGCCAGTGCCGCCATTAAAATCGAACGCACCAAAACCATGGCGGACTTTTTTATGGGTGGATTTTTTGAGGAATCGGAAAATCTGATTACGCATGCTTATATTATTACCAGTTTCCCGGTACTGTCACAAACAGCAAAGGAGTTAGATTGGATTCCTAAGAATATTTCCGCTGAAAAGATTCGCAATTCCAAATCCCTTTTGGCCAAGGTCCAGCGTCTGAAGGCTTTAATAAAAGCGGAACAGGAGCCTGGTACCAATATCATTAATATCAGAGTAATATCGAGAGATGCCCAGGAAGCGGCACTTGTAGCAAACGCTGTTACCAGAGCATATAGGAATTACAATATCCAGGAGAAAAACAGGAAGACATTCGAAACCAAGGCCTTTATCGAAAAGCAGCTGCAGTTGACCTCAAATCTCCTACAACAGGCAGAGGATGAACTCCGGGCCTTTAAGGAAGGCTATGCCTTGATATCCATGGATGCTCAAACCAGCAATACGTTAAATCGGTTGTACGATGTTGAATTAGAGCATGAGAAGGCAAAAAAACAAAAAAATGAAGTTGTATCGCTATTAAAACTGATCGCAGAAAAGACTGATTTGTCTCCGGAAAAATTTAATAGAACCTTGATTGCCCCGGACAAAGATTCTCCTATACATGCATTGAGGGTCAAACTGAGCGATTTGCTTTTAAAGAGGGAAACCCTGCTGATTGACTTTACTAAAGAGCATCCGCAGGTAGTCGGGGTAAATGATCAGATTCAAGCCATAATTCTTGAGATAAGAAAAGAGCTTGAGGCCTTTTCAAGTATTTTAGCAAAACGCGAAGCTGATCTTTTAACAAAGCTGAATCGTTTGAGGAAAGAGAGCCGGAGCCTTCCGGAAAAGGCTCTGAAGCTGGTCAGAATGCAAAGAGAGGTGCAACTACAGGAATCTTTATATTCCCAATTGAAAACCAAACACCAGGAGACCCTGATTAAGGAGTCTGGCAAAGTGGAGGAGGTTGTCATTGTTAAACCGGCTTTGGTGCCTGCGGCTCCTTTCAATGTCTCTTCTAAAATGATGATTATCTTTACGGGCATTATTATGGGTTTGATCGTAGGGTTTGTTTTTGCTTTTGGCGCTGAGGTGTTTGATACTTCCATGGGGACCATAGAGGATGTGGAGAATTTACTACAGGTTCCGGTCCTGGGAGTTATACCTTTTATGGGGAAAGTGGAGACGGGCAAGAGCCGTGATAGTCAACAGGTTTTAGAAACAGGAAGAGAACGGGAATTGGTTACTCACTATGATCCCAAGTCCTTATCCGCGGAAGCCTTCCGCACTCTCAGATCGAACATTGAGTTTATGAGTCTGGACAAACAAGGAAAATCGTTTCTGATTACCAGCTCTTTTGTGCGAGAAGGAAAAACCTTTAACGCGGTCAACCTGGCGCTCAGTATGGCTCAAGCGGGCAGCAGAGTACTGCTGTTGGAGGCGGATTTGCGCAAACCTGTAATCCATAAGATTTTTGGATTGGAAAAAGGACCCGGTTTGACGGATTGCGTTCTGGGAAACTATCAGTATAAAGATATCATAAATACCATTACAGATATCATGCTGGGAGATTTTGAATTAGAGGAAATTCTGAAAACCCCGGGGCTGGACAACCTTAATATCATCACTGCCGGAACAAAACCGCCCAACCCGGCTGAAATCTTACGTTCAAAACGGTTTGTTGAACTTTTACAGAAGGCTTATCAAAGCTATGATATCATCATTATAGATTCCCCCCCGATTTTGCCTGTAGTTGATGCCACCGAAATCGGACCGCATGTAGACGGTGTTGTCATGGTCTACACAGTGGGAAAAATTGGCCGGGGGGTATTGAAACGCGCTAAAACGACCCTGGACAATATCAATGCCAATGTATGGGGTGTCGTCTTAAACAACGTGAAGGCGGAGGCCGGTCCTGATTATTTCAAGTATCATACTCAGTATTATTATGGGTCGGAAGAAGATATAGAAGATAAACAAAGCAGTTCCATAACAAGATGGTTTCAAGAACATTTGCCGCCTGCGTTTCAAATAAAACCCTTGACCATAGTAGTACTCATCATAACGCTGGCTTTGCTGGTGTTAGGAATATTCTGGCAAGATATATTTTAATTGTGCGATCCTTTTTATTGACCATATCATTTCTGGCTGTTGCCCTTTTTTTGGGCTTTCTTTCATCACAATATATGTATTCCCCCCTACTATTTCAGGGCCTAATAGCTTTGATAATCTTTGCTGTGGCCTTTATCAACATAGAGTGGGGCTTGTATATCTTAATTTTTTCCATGCTGCTGTCGCCTGAAATCATGGTAGGTACGACCGAGGGGGCCTCTCTCGGAAGAGGTGTAACTGTGCGGCTGGAAGACTTTCTGCTGGTTGTTATCGGTTTCAGTTGGTTTGCCAAAACCGCGGTTCACAAGGAGCTGGGGCTGGTTTTGAAAACGCCATTGAATAAGCCCATTCTTTTTTATATGTTGGCATGCATTATATCAACCGGATTCGGCATCATGGCCGGCAGAGTATCTCCCACAACCGGTTTTTTCTTTGTTGTAAAATATTTTGAATACATGATCGTCTTTTTTATGATAGTCAATCATGTTGCAAACCTGAAGCAGGCAAATCGATTTTTGATATGTTTGTTGCTTACAGGTTTTGTGGTATCGATCATCGGGATGCTGCAGATTCCTGGCGGAGGCAGAGTCTCTGCGCCGTTTGAAGGTGAAGTCGGCGAACCCAACACTATGGGAGGATACCTTGTATTTATAGGGGCAATTACCGCAGGATTGTTTTCAAAGGTTGAAAAATTGTTGTCAAAGCAGTTGCTTGCCGTTCTGATAGTTGCCATTATACCCCCTTTGCTTTTTACGCAGTCCAGAGCTTCTTATCTGGCGTTCATCCCCGCGTGCCTGGTTTTAGGTCTGATGTCTGAAAAGAGGGTTATAATTGTCGGCCTAATGCTTCTTTTTTTAGCATTAAGCCCCCTTTTGCTTCCCTCGACGGTTAAAGAGAGAATCAGTTTTACTTTTACGCAACGCGAACATCCTGGCCAGCAAGTTACTGTAGGTGATGTGAGGTTGGACACTTCCACCTCGGCCAGGTTAAGGAGCTGGCAAGATGCATTGCGTGACTGGACCAAACATCCTGTGTTCGGATACGGCGTTACCGGATACAGGTTCTTAGATGCGCAGTTTCCGAGGGTGCTGGTGGAGACGGGTGTTATCGGATTAACGGCATTTATCTATCTTTTATATTCTATCTTTAAATTAGCAATTATTAATTTAAAGGAACTTAAAACTCCTTATCTTCAAGGACTGACCATCGGTTTTCTGGCCGGTCTCACCGGTCTTCTGTTTCACGCCCTCGGGGCCAACACATTTATAATTGTCCGCATTATGGAGCCTTTCTGGTTTATGGTCGGCATTATTACGGTCCTGCCCCAACTGGAAAAGGCGGAAGTATCAAGTCCTGAACCGGCCAAGCGAGTATCTTTTTCATCATTCTAACCCGAATATTTTATGAAGATAATGAAGACGCCAAGAGCACTGGACCTGGCTATAACAAACAGGTGTAATCTGCGATGTAAGTATTGCAGCCATTTTTCCGGAGCGGGCGATGTGGGCCGGGACCTGCCCGCTGAAGAATGGCTCAAGTTTTTCGAGGAGTTGAATCGATGCGCGGTCCTGCATGTGACTCTTCAGGGCGGAGAGCCTTTTTATCGGGAGGATTTGAGGCAAATTGTAGCAGGGATTGTCAGCAACCGGATGCGGTTCGATATATTAAGTAACGGCACGTTGATTGCGGATGAAACGGCCGCTTTTTTAGCTTCGACCGGGCGCTGCGACGGCGTTCAAGTCTCCATCGACGGCTCCATACCGCTGACCCATGACGCTTTTCGGGGCCGGGGGAATTTCTTCAAAGCAATCGAGGGCATCAAGTGCTTGCAAAGACACGGTGTCTCTGTATCCGTAAGGGTTACCATTCACAGAAAAAATGTCAGAGAGTTGGATAGAATTGCCCGTCTGCTGCTGGAAGATATCGGACTTGATGATTTTTCTACCAATGCGGCGTCATATATGGGACTTTGCCGCCGGAATGCCGAACAGGTCCAACTTACGGTTGAAGAGCGTAGTATGGCGATGGAGGAGCTTTTAAACTTAAGTGAAAAATACAACGGAAGAATCAGCGCCACCGCAGGCCCCTTAGCCGAGGCCGGTAGTTGGAATATGATGGAAGAGGCCCGGCGGACCGGAGAAAAAGATGACTTTGAGGGAGGATATCTTTCAGCTTGCGGCGGACCGATGAATACGATGGCCGTGCGGGCTGACGGAGTACTGGTGCCGTGCATTCAGATGAGCCATATTGAATTGGGGCGCATCAATCGGGATGATCTCAAAACGGTTTGGCAAAAACATCCGGAGCTTAAGCGATTGAGAGGACGCTACAATATTCCTTTGAGCGATTTTGAATTTTGCAAAGGCTGCGAATATATCGACTATTGTACGGGGAACTGTCCGGCCCTGGCATATTTGATTCTGGGAAATGAAAATCATCCAAGTCCCGATGCCTGTCTAAAACGGTTTTTAAAAGCAGGAGGACGACTTCCCGGCTAAGATCAAAGGTCTCACTTTTTGAGAGGATATATGATGGTAGGCTGGTGGGAGATTGTTAAATTTATTCGCTGCGTATCGAGGCGGCATCTTAAGCGGGCTGAGAAGGATTATGTGCGGCACTTTGTTAAGCAGGATGTTCCCTGGGACAATTTAGCGGCGCTGGCGGAACTGGACGGGGTTGCCGGATTTTTTTATTACCACCTGAGAGATCTGGACCTCTGTGATGCTGTTTCGAAAACGGCCTTAAAACGTCTCGAAAACAGATATAATCAGACCAAAGAATATACCCTGGCAGTTATTGCCAACGCCAGGGCACTTGCGGACAAGCTGGAACAGGCCGGATTTACGGTTATGGCCCTGCAGGGCTTAGCCCTTACCAGAATGTACGGCGACATAGGGCTCAGGCCTCTGGGTGATGCGGACTTTATGGTCAAACCGGACCATAAAGAAGGTTTTAAACAATTGTTAGGGCAAGCCGGTTACTATGCGACCAATCCCGCCTATCCGGATATCCTTTACAAGGGTGATTTTATAGTTGACATTCACATCCATATCTTGAATCTGGACCGCATTCATAATAGGCGGTATATCTTTCCGGCCGACCTTACCCCCATGTGGGAAAGGGCCGTACCCTTCTTTGAGCAACAGGATAGTCTCTTACTTCCGGACCCTTTTGACAATGTTGTAGCTTTGGCCGCTCATGCCCTGAAGCACAGCTATTCCCGGCTGATCTGGCTGGTGGATCTGCATGAATGCCTGCTGGAATTAGCCGGCATCCCCGGCGGATGGGGAGAAGTCGTAGAACGAGCCCGATTCTGGCAACAGGAGAGAATTGTACTTTATGCCCTGATTTTGGTGGAGAGAATTTTTGACCTGCAAGTACCCTTGCAGGTCAAGCAGGAGCTGGGAATCAACAGGCTGAGCATCCTGGAAAAACATATCCTGCGTTTGAAGATCCGGGGTTTTTCTTCGGAAGAACTTTGTTATCTCTTGTGGCTTTGCAATTTAGAGGGAACAGGTAATAAACTCAAATTTATCAAAGAGACTGTTTTTCCCAAAGACGAGGTAATGGCTCAGATAATCCAAGATAAATCATGGTCCGGCAAAAGATCAGGTTACTTCAGAAGGGCTGCGGAGATTATCAGCTTAGTAAGTAACGATTTGTACCGGGCGTTTATATTCTGAGACCTTTGCAAAGGTTTCATCTTATCTATTATTATCCCACAGTGGCGCCAGTTCGACACCTGCCACCGGCCGTACTTCCACTTTGGCATTTCGAACCTGCGGTTCCACCAGGCTGACATTTCCCACCTGCCGCCGTAGTTCCAGTCCTACAGTTCCCACCTGCTGCCGTACCTCCCGGCCTACAATCGCCGCCTGCTGCCGCACCTCCTGATTGGCATTTGCTGCCCGCCGTACCTCCTGGTTTGCATTGGCTGCCCGTAGCCGATTGGCCTGGTTTGCATTTCCTGCCCGCCGGGCTACCACCAGGCTTGCAACCTCCTTTTCCTCCTTTTCCTCTTTTAGCATAGGCAACCCCTCCGCCCAGATCTAATAGCCGGGGAGGTTCATATGGAATCCGGGTGGTTTGCTTATCTTCTTTTGAGCCTGTCATTTCATCCTCCAGTTTTAGCCGTCGGCAATAACACTCCACACGTCCCGGCCTGGCAAATAATGAAGATAATTAGTATGTAAATTATGGCATGCTTCAAGAAAAAGGTCAAATAGCAACCTTTTGGCCCGGGGTGAAAGATAGGGGAAAAAAAGAATATAGCGGTTTATGATCATGGAGACGGCTTTTTTCTTTGAGATTTTGTTAATAGAGAGGTTGTCATCTTTGACCAGAAAATATAACCCTTTCACTTCAGCACATATGTCAGGAGTTTCCTTATTAAGAATTTTAAGCCGGCCCATCTGATGATAAGGGGAAGGGAATACGTGATATTTGCCATTGCGCTTGCGGAAAACAGGACTGTCATCCGATATTACGGTGTCGCGCCCGCAGGCGCCGGCCAGGGTACTTTTACCGGCCCCGGAGTCTCCAAAAAAAAGGTGGCCGCCTGCTTTTCTGGTCAATGCCGCGGCATGTACAAAACAGGCCCTTTTTTCTCCCAGAACCTGGGCAAAATAAATCCATAACAGCCGGTGGAGTGGTCGGAACACCCGGGGTCCTGGTTTTAAAAGGTAGATATGTCCAATCGCAGTTTCAGGGCTAAAGAGCAGCAGTCCGTTCATGCAAAATGAACAGATGGTGGTTTCATCGATGAGGAAATCCTTTCTGTACGGCGGGACTTCCCTAAGCCATTGGACCACATCCGGGGTGGACAGCAGCTGTTCAAAAATCGGTTCCCCGTTTGTTTCCTGAACCGGCAACCTGCCGGTTGCTTTTTCTAAGACACTTATTTTGACTGCGGCGCTTTCTCCCCTGTTAGGATGAATAAAATTCCTGAAGTAGTGGTTACACAGAGGTATGGCATTATTTGACCGGCCTGCAAAGATTATATCAATCTTTGTTCCGGCCAGGTTTATAGTTAGTTCCATGTCTCATTTGATATATCTTGATGATGGGAATAGTCCGGATTCATAGTATTGTTGGCACAAAAAATACGGTGCATGCAGATCCTTGGTAAGAGAGTAAGCATTAGCCCGGCAGCCTCCCAGGCACTGAAACTTAAAAATACAGCCTCCGCAGGCTCCTTCAAGCTTGCTGGTTAGGGATTGGCGCAGCTCGTTTAGAATAGGATTGTTTTGCCAGACACTGCCGACCGAATCGTGCGAGAGATTTCCCATGCGCAATTCTTCAACCGTCTGGCCGATGCCGCAGATGGAAAAGTCTCCGTTGGCGAGAATCCCCAGAATATTCAGAATGCGGCATTCATTGAGTCCTCTGCGTTTGATATCTTCAATAGACCTTAACGCCACTGGAAGATCGAAATCAACTTCCATGGTGCCCGGTCGCAACCATTTTTCTTGTACTAATCGGTAAAGTTGGATTAATTCTTCCAATTCCAGATTTTCTTTTTTATCAAAAGCCTCTTTTCCTCTCCCGCAAGGAAGCAGATGATTTATTTTTAAAGAACAGGCCCCCAACTTTTCGCTTAATTGCACCATACCCGGTATCTCATTGAGGTTTTTGCGCTGGAGAGTCATGATAATTTGGAATTGCAAGCCGCTATGGGAAAGATCGTGCAGGCCTTGCAAGGTGCGAGCATAGCTGCCTTTAATTCCTCTAATTTTATTGTGAATTTCTTCCGTGGCTGCATCCAGGCTGACGGAAATCTGCTCCACCCCGGCAGCCTGGAAAGATTTGATCATCTTTTGATCTATCAGGGTCCCGTTTGTTTCGATATAAATGGTTAATTCTTTTGATTTCAAAAATGTGAGTAGTTCATCCAGTTGCCGGTATAAAAGCGGTTCTCCGCCGGTCAGCTTGACACTGTTAAGGCCCAATGCTCCGGCATCTGATATTGTCTTTTTCAGAGGATCCAAGGGGATGCCGTTTTGCTGAAGCTGTGAAAATGCGGGCGAGATCCAACAGTGGGAGCATCTTAGATTACAGCGATCGGTGAGATAAAGATAAAGGCTTGTCAGCGGGTAGCTTATTTCCTGATTAGCCATAAATTCCTTTTTCAAAGGTCTCTCGGGTTAATTGCTTCCCGTATGGAAGACAAAGCTATTCGACAAAAGTTCCAGCAGGAAACTTTCCACATCATTCCGGACCTGTTCGGCGTCCTCATCAGGGTATAGTTCCAGCAGGCGATTGGCTATCTGGTTTAAATCATTTTGACCGTCTATTATCAAAAAGGTCTCTTTGGCGGAGTTGTTCAAGTATTTCAAATTGCCTGAATCCGGATCAAACAAAAAAGCACCGTCATCCTCTTCTCTGAAAACGATGTTGTTATTTTTTATATATCGTTGGGCAGCGTTCATGGTCTTACAGTAGGACCGCTTCTTTTGTTTTTAGGGCAGCTATGAAAGCAAGGCATTCAGCATAGGCCTGTTGGCGGGGGACAAGATATTTCTGATGAACAAATGCGGAGATCTCCCAGGGAGTATTTATGCCGTTACAGTGTTCCCAGATGGTCTTGCCAACCCGGTTCGTGGCGCAAAATGGAATATTTTTTACCTGGTTCTTTTTGTAAAGACGGATTCCGTCTCCATAATGTTCCCAAGTGACGGCAGGGTGCTTTGAGGGTTTGGATCTTACCAGCAAGTCAGTCTCAATATTTGCCAGGAATTGTTTAATTTCTGATTTTGTGGCCCGCACACTTCCCGGTTTTGTCAGCAGGAGACCGGAAAGCATCCCGGACACCATTGAGATGAAACGTCTTCGGTCTGTCGGACTTTTCTTTACAGGCATTTGGTTCCCTCATATTATGTGCGCCGGATACTTATTCCATCTTTGCAATATTCGTAAATACATTATATATAAATATAAATTCGATGAATAAAAGTCAATATAATACCTGTATGAAGCGAGCAACAGAGCCATCCCTAAAACCGTCCATTCTGGCACCGGTTGGAAATAAAGCATCCTTTCTGGCAGCCATGGCGGCCGGGGCCGACGCCGTATATTTGGGACTGAAGCACTTTTCGGCCCGCATGGAAGCTAAGAACTTTTCACTCGAGGAACTGGTATCCCTGGCGCAGATGGCACGTGACAAAGGGATTAAGGTCCATGTGGCATTAAACTCACTGTTAAAGCCCGATGATCTGGATCATGCCGGTCGATTTTTGGAACAATTGAAAAAGCGGGTGAAGCCCGAAGCTATAATCATCCAGGACCTGTCCCTTGTGCAGCTGGCCGGGCAAACAGGTTATGCCGGCCGGCTGCATTTATCGACACTTGCCAATGTAAGCTTTAATGCAGCTTTGAAACTTGTGCGCAAAAAGCTTGATGTGGACCGTATCGTTATCCCCAGGGAGCTTTCCATAGACGAGATAAAGGCCCTGGCCCTGGCCTGTCCAAAGGGGTTGGATCTGGAAGTATTTATCCACGGGGCCCTGTGTTACGGGATTTCCGGAAGGTGCTACTGGAGCAGCTATCTGGGCGGAAAGAGCGGCCTTAGGGGCAGATGCGTTCAGCCCTGCCGCCGGCTTTATTCGCACAACAAGCAGACCGCCAAATTTTTTTCCTGCCAGGATCTCAGCGTAGATGTGCTGGTCAAAATTCTTTTGTCCATTCCGCAGGTGCGGGCCTGGAAGATTGAAGGCCGCAAAAAAGGTCCCCATTATGTTTTTAATACGGTTCAGGCCTACCGGATGTTAAGGGATCAGGGCAGCGATCCTAAAATGAAAAAAGAGGCTCTGCAACTCCTTGCCGGGGCTTTAGGGCGTACTGGAACCCATTATAATTTTTTGCCGCAAAGACCTCAAAGTCCGGTCAAAGTCGACGTACAAACCGGCTCCGGGTTGCTTGTTGGAAACGTAAAAGGGACGAGAGAAAAACCGTTTATTGTTGCCAGAGAGGAACTTTTATGCGGCGATACCCTGCGCATCGGTTATGAGGATGAGCCGTGGCACGGCAAAAGCAGGGTCCGCAGGTTCATTCCTAAAAAAGGGCGTCTGTTTTTAAAAATTGTTTCAAAAAAAAGTCCCGCCACGGGGACTCCGGTATTTTTAACGGACAGACGCGATAAAACGCTTGAGAATATGTTGACGGCGCTTGAAGGTGAGCTTGACAAAATTCCAAAGTCGCAGGTAGATGCTTCAAATTTTTGTGCCAGGCTGCCGCAAAGATCCAGAAAACGATCCTTAGCTTTTGAACTAAAGGTATACCGAAAGATTGGCAACAAAAAGCTCCGGGGACGAACCGGGACCTGGCTGCCGATCAAAAACCCGGCAGGGATACAAAGGGGCCTTGTGTCCAAACTTTGGTGGTGGTTGCCGCCTGTAATCTGGCCTGAAGCTGAGACCAAAATAAAGGGGGTTGTCGATTTTGTCCTTAAAAAGGGGGGACGGAATTTTGTCCTTAATTCCCCCTGGCAGATAGCGCTTTTTACCGGGGCCAAAGGTTTAAATCTCTGGGCCGGTCCGTTTTGCAATATCACCAATCCTCTCGCGGTTAGCAGCCTGGTATCTCTGGGATTTAACGGGGTCATCGTCAGTCCGGAACTGGGACGGGAAGATTATTTATTACTGCCCAAGCACAGCCCCCTGCCGGTAGGTATCGTTACAGCCGGCAACTGGCCTTTATGCGTATCGCGCACACTTGTGGAAAATTTGAAAACCAAGCAACCGTTTACCAGCCCCAAGGGCGAGCAAGCCTGGGTTCGACAATATGGTTCAGACTATTGGATGTTCCCCAACTGGGAACTGGACATCAGGGCCCAGCAGGATTTATTAATGAAAGCAGGTTACAGTCTGTTTGTACATCTGATTGAACCCTTACCCAGGGGAGTGAAAATGAAAAAAAGGCCCGGACTTTGGAATTGGAACTTAAACCTTCTCTAAAAGGCAGTAACCGTTCACGGGTTCAAAGGTTCAGGGTTCAGAGGTTCAACGAATAAAGACAACGTTAAATCCCACCAGTGGCGGGAAACCTGTGAACGCATGAAAAAGACAACCCTAAACCTCGCCTGCCGTCGGTCGGGCAGTGGTGAACTCTGATTCTGTGAACCCAACAGAAAGGTAACCCTGAACGTTGAACGCTGAACCTGTGAACGCATACAAAAGGCATTTGACAGGATATACAGGATGGACTGGATATGTTTAAAAAATAGCATCTTGTAAATCAGGTTTAGCCTGTCAATAAAAGCCGGCTTTAGACGGGCTGGTATATCAGAATGTATGGAGGATAATTATGAAACCGGGATCAATGTTTTTTGAATCCATAGAAGTTAGATTGAAAACCGGGCCGGACATTTACGACATTACACCAAAGCTCGGTCGCTTGATAAAAGAGGTTAATATTGAAAACGGCTCTCTTTGTGCTACAATAATAGGTTCCACCGGATCTATAACCACCATTGAATTCGAGCCCGGGGTGGTGGAAGATCTGAAACAGGCCGTAAACAGACTGGCCCCGCCCGGCATGGAGTACGAACATGAAAAGGCGTGGCATGACGGTAACGGACACAGTCATGTTCAGGCCGCCCTGCTGGGTCCGTCCATTACATTGCCGATCAGGAACGGACAACTGAAACTGGGGACCTGGCAGCAGGTGGTAGCCATCAACCACGACAACCGCGCGCGGACCAGGAGCATTGAGGTAACTATCACCGGAACACACAAGTCTTAGACCATGAGAAATCCGGGACAATAGGCACTTTCCGGTTTAGCCGCGTTAGCTCTTCTTCTTATCAGTTTCTTGTTTGAGTTTTTTTTCCAGTTCGGCGAAAAGAGTTTTTTGCTTTTTTGCCTGTTTTGCCTGGAAAGACTCTATTTTTTTAGTAAAATTCTTTTTGGAGTTCTGGAATTTCTTAAGCTCTTCTTCCAGGGTGCTTACTTTATCGCCTTTGGGGATGTCTTCTATCTTTAAGTGGTTCTTTATAAAGAGCCTGGTTCCATATGCACCTTCAACTACCTCTATGATGCCCGTTTCTTTCAGTTTATTGCATATGAAATTTCCTTGTTCCAAGGAAAAGGATAAGGCTTGGCAAACCTCGTCGATAGAAGGGGGTGCTTTTTTCTGGTGGGTAAGAACCCGGATTGCCGCCACGACTAGATGGGTATTGGAATATAAATCAGTATTTTGCATAATAACCCTTATAACTTGTCTAAGACAGGCGCGGTGCTTGACATAAGATAATCAGCAGAGTAACATTTATCGCCGATTTGTCAAGTTACACAATTGCTGCCGCGATTCTATAAAAAGCGGCAGAGCCGCTCTAACAACAGGAAATTTCTATATAATATGTAACCGTTCACAGGTTCAGAGGTTCAGGGTTCAAAGGTTCAGAAATTTGAACCGTTAATTGAGAGTTCTGAATAGAGAAGGTATGAGAATAGAACGAGGGGAGCATATGTCATACCCCCCTAAATTTGAAGATATTGAGGCATGGCAGTTGGCCTGGGAGTTAACTCGCAAGGTCTAGGGACTGACAAAGAAGGCCAAATTTACTCGTGATTTCGGGTTGAAGAAGCAAATCCAGGATGAGCAGGCTCATCTAAAGGGTTCATAGGTTCAGCCGCCTGCGCTGAAGCTACGTCGTGCCAAGAGGTTCGGGGCTAATTAGTAAAGGTTAACAACGAAAAAGCAACCCGACTCGGCTGAGCTCGTCGCAGGCTGAACTTCTGAACCCCGAACCTGTGAACGCTTACGAAAGGTAACCCTGAACGGTGAACTCTGAACCTGTGAACGCCTAGTGATTTGCCACCCGGACAAATTTGTCACGAGAAAATTGGATAGAACCGCAATGTCAGATCGTGTATAAATCTTAATTGTTTGTGTAAAAAAAGGGAGGAAACCATGACTGAAATCGTTGATATCACTGCAAGAGAAATACTCGATTCAAGAGGCAATCCTACGGTTGAGGTGGATGTCATTGTTGCCTGCGGTGCCGTTGGACGGGCTGCCGTCCCTTCGGGTGCTTCCACCGGCAAACGTGAAGCCTTAGAGCTTCGAGATAAGCGCTCGAAGCGCTACGGCGGCAAAGGTGTCGCAACTGCGGTAAAAAACGTACGAGAAAAAATTGCTCCTGCTGTACATGGTATGGATGCTGCCGATCAAATAGATTTAGACAAATTTATGATTGAGCTGGATGGTTCATCAAACAAGTCAAAACTTGGAGCCAATGCCATCTTAGGCGTTTCAATGGCAGCTGCCAGAGCCGCTTCAGCAGCATATGGATTGCCCCTTTACAAATATTTAGGAGGGATAAATGCCAGATGCCTTCCCCTTCCCATGATAAATATTATCAACGGCGGTGCCCATGCCGCCAACAATTTGGACATACAGGAGTTCATGATCATACCCGTTGGCGCTGAGTCAATTAAAGAGGCTGTACAGATGGGAGCGGAAACGTTTCACAGTTTAAAGAAGCTGCTGAAGGACAAAGGGCTCAATACTGCCGTTGGTGATGAAGGCGGATTTGCACCTGACCTTGAATCCAACGAGGCGGCCATAAAATTTATCATTAACGCAATTAAATCTGCCGGATACAAACCCGGCAGCGATATTGGTATTGGTTTGGATTCTGCTGCCAGCGAGTTTTACAAAAATAAAAAGTATATTCTAAAATCGGAAAATAGAAAGCTTACAGCCGAAAAAATGATTGATTATTATGAGGAATTAATCGATAAATACCCTATCATTTCTATTGAGGATGGTCTTGCCGAGCAGGATTGGAACGGCTGGGGTTTGATGACCGACCGGCTGGAAGGGTCTATCCAGATCGTTGGTGATGATATCTTTGTTACCAATCCTAAGATATTCGCTAAAGGGATTGAGGAGGGCATAGCAAACTCCATCCTGATCAAACTGAATCAGATCGGAACAGTTACGGAAACATTGGATGCCATCGAAATGGCAAAGCAATCCGGTTACACGACGGTAATCTCCCACAGATCCGGCGAAACCGAGGATTCCTTTATTGCTGATTTGGTGGTCGGTGTAAACGGTGGCCAGATAAAGGCGGGCTCCATGTCACGCAGCGACCGTGTTGCCAAATACAACCAACTTATCAGAATTGAAGAGGAGCTCGGCAAGGGCGCCATGTTTGCCGAGGAGATATTATAACCTAAAATTGGAATGATTCTGATAAAAGATCCATGATGCAGGAGCTGTATATCCTGAATCCAACAGCTACCATATGCAAAAACACTTTAAAAAAATCCCTTTATTTTTTGTAGTCATTGTAATCTTTACCTATGTTTATCCGCAGGCTGAGGCCTATGTACTCCAGGGCTCCCACCTACTGGAGTTAATGTTCCAAAATTTAGGTAAATCAAAAAGACTTTTGATTTCTCAAAAGCTTATCCTTTATGATAATAGCCGTCAAGGCGGCCTGGAGTTTAATGAAACCTTAAAGTATATCTTTCCGGAAACTTTCCGCTCGGATATTATTTCTGAAAGCGTTCAAAGGATTCATGTGTTGTCAAAGGGTGAGGCCTTAACGGTTATTGACGGTAAGGCTGTCGCTGCATCTGAAGCCCTCTATGACCGGTATAAGGATATTTTTCTTTACAACTCCAGGATACTGCTTGAAGACAAATTGTACCTCCATGGAGTGGATGTAGATGTTTCAAGCCTGGGACGTTTTCAAGGACGACCCGTCTATGTGCTGGGGGCCCAATATCCGGATGAAACGGTTCCTCAGATATGGCTGACTAAAGATACATTCAGGCCCTTACGCTGGATATTAACCGGCAAAACTGCCGCAAACCGTGAAGACGCCCTGGAAGTTCGCTACCTTGATTGGCAGCTATTGAATAAAATGTGGTATCCGATGCGGGTTGAATTTTACCGCGATGACATTTTGGTGCGCGAAATTAGGGTCCAAAACATCGAAACGAAACCAGCTTTTTCTGAGGATCTTTTTGACATTGATCATCTTAAATCGATCTATTTGCCGGATGCTTCTCAAAGATCGGAGCAGGACGCTGAAAAGGATCTGAATGAGGTTCAAAAGACGATTGAAGAATTTAAGAAAATATACGAATAGAATCGCTTCGCGATTTTATATGACGTCCCGCTTAAAGCGGGGCTATTAAAAATGATTTTTTTTCAAAGGTCTTTTAAAATCGGGCAATACCGAGATGCATATGGCTTCTAATACCAAATTTATCTTTGTTACAGGCGGTGTACTTTCTTCCCTTGGCAAGGGGCTTGCTTCAGCAGCCATTGGATCACTGCTCGAGAGCCGCGGGCTTACGGTAACGATTCAGAAGCTTGATCCATACATTAATGTTGACCCCGGAACCATGAATCCCTTCCAGCACGGTGAGGTCTATGTGTTAGACGACGGTGCCGAAACCGATCTGGATCTCGGACATTATGAGCGCTTCACGCATGCTAAAGTTGGACGGAACAACAATTTTACCACCGGGAAAATATACCATTCCGTCATCAGCAAAGAGCGCCGGGGAGATTATCTGGGGGGAACGGTCCAGGTAATTCCGCACATTACCGACGAGATTAAAAACAGTATTAAGCTTGTAGCTGACGGCGTCGATGTAGTCATTGTGGAAATCGGCGGAACCATTGGCGATATAGAAAGCTTACCCTTTCTGGAAGCAATCCGTCAATTCAAGGCTGATGCGGGCAA
Organism: Candidatus Desulfatibia sp.; assembly: GCF_036446775.1. NCBI lineage: Bacteria > Pseudomonadati > Thermodesulfobacteriota > Desulfobacteria > Desulfobacterales > Candidatus Desulfatibia > Candidatus Desulfatibia sp. The sequence goes on along the minus strand of NZ_JAZFTO010000315.1, from coordinate 24,226 downwards.
GGATAATGTTTTGTATATTCATCTTACGCTGGTTCCCTATATTGCCACTGCCGGCGAGGTTAAGACAAAGCCGACGCAGCACAGTGTAAAAGAGCTCCGGAGTATTGGTATTCAGCCGGATATCCTTCTTTGCAGGACTGACAGGTACCTGTCGCATGAGATCAAGTCCAAAATAGCCCTTTTTTGTAATGTCAGCGTGGATGCGGTGATTACGGCCAAAGATGTGGAATGTATCTACGAGGTCCCGCTGGTGTTTCACAAGGAGGGACTCGATAATAAGATTGTAGAACTCCTCAATATTTGGACGAGGGCACCTGTGCTTGAAGAGTGGGAAAAGCTTGTTCAAAGTGTGAAAGCACCCAAATATTCCGTTAACATCGCCGTGGTTGGAAAGTACGTTGACCTGACAGACTCTTATAAGAGTTTAAATGAAGCATTAGTCCATGGCGGTATTGCCAACGATTCCCGGGTGAATATAACCTTTGTTGATTCAGAGACAATTGACGATCAAAGTTGCAGTCAGCTGCTTGTTGATGCCGCCGGCATACTTGTGCCGGGCGGGTTCGGAGCCCGCGGCGTTGAAGGAAAAATATGTGCCACAAAATATGCCAGGGTAAGCAAGATTCCATTTTTTGGCATATGCCTTGGAATGCAAATTGCAGTTGCCGAATTTGCACGCAACGTCGCCGGTATGTCCGGTGCTCACAGCCAGGAGTTTGATGTTGATACGCCTTATCCTGTTATATATCTAATGGTTGAATGGTATGATGATAAAAGCGGAACCATCCAAAGGCGGGATGTCAGTTCAGACAAGGGCGGTACCATGCGCCTGGGCGCCTATCCCTGTATTATCAAAAAGGAGACCTTTGCTTACCAGGCCTATGGTGCTACAGAAATTTCAGAACGGCACCGTCACAGATATGAGTTCAACAATGCTTATAAAGAAGTGCTCGAAGAGAAAGGGCTTGTTATCAGCGGTACTTCGCCTAACGGCGAGCTGGTAGAAATGATCGAAGTAAAGGACCATCCCTGGTTTTTGGGCTGTCAATTCCATCCGGAATTTAAATCCCGGCCCATGGATCCCCATCCGCTGTTCAGGGAGTTTATCCGGGCATCACTGGAGCATGCAGCAACCGGTTAGGGGTGCGCAGGGCCGTTTATTCTGGAGACTATATATTCCCCGATCTTTTCGGCCGATATTCCAAAAAGATTATGTATTTCAACAAGTTCAAGATGCTGATCATCCCATATGATGCTGTTTTCCTGAACAATATTTTTGATACGCTCATACTTGCCGCCCAGAGCCTTTATCTTAACCGCGAGGGGAACATTTTCCTTAAAAGCAATCGTTAACAAGAGGATATATTCGATCATGTTGGCCTTGGCAGGAGCGGCGGAGATTATCGGAATAACGATAATACTGCGATCGTCTTTACGACCTTTACCGATATAGACGTTGCCTTCCCGCACAATGATTCTTTTGGTGCCTTTGAGTATATTGTCTGTTTCCACCCGGGAAGGAATCGGTGCCAGCACGCCTGCTTTCTTGACAATCTCAATAGTGGTTTCTTCGGTAAGCTCACCCAGAAGGTTTAAACCGTCGATTCTGTAAAAGATGGCGCCGTTGATACGGTCGACGATTTGCTGCATATTTTTAAGGACGAGAATATTTCTGTTGATAAGCTGGGAAGTGCTCATATTATATACGGCCAATGTGTCAAACAGTATGCCCTCGACTTTTTCACTGATGCGGCTCGTTCCGACAGTGACGGTTTTAGCCTGGTGTTTGATGGCATCTATGGGGCGGGACAGGCAGTTGATCGATTCCCCCAGACACTCGAGCAGGGCCTCAAGCATGTTCAGCGCCGTACCCTTTTTGCCGAAGTCGATTTCAAAATCAGCCACAGGCAGCCTGCCGGCCAGATATTTAAGCAGCAGGGTTAGATCTGAAGCCGCTTCAAGACCCATGGCGGTTGGAAAATTGTTTTGGGATTTTTTCCTTCTGAATTCCTTGTAGAAAGATGCGATTTTTTCTCTGAATGATTTTTCTAAAATTAGTTCGTATACATCCAGGCCCCTGGCGGCATAGTCGTCGATGGTCCCCTGGACATCTTGTTGGAATTCGTATAGAAAGTTTGACCCTCCGTTGATGGCCAGAGCAGCATAATATCCCCAGATATGACCCACCAGTGTGTTAAGAATCGGTGCAAGATGCTCGCTGACAACCGGGACGTGAAATACGTCTGCGGCATAGGGATCAAACCGGTTTTCTCCCTCGTCGGCGATAACTACCGGTGTGGCTTTGTGTGCCTGAAAGATAGCGGTGTCTTTGATGATGTCACCAATGACATTACTCCTTGTCCCGGCAGCGCAGACAATGATCAACGGCTCTGATGAAAGATCAATATGCTTTTTATCTTCAACGAAGTCCGATGAGATCGTTTTGTAGCAAAGTTCACTCAGCTTAATTCTGATTTCATCTGCCGAGGCCTTATTGGGACCGCTGCCTACGGCCGCCCAGTAAGTCTTGGTGACAGCCAGCCGCCGGGCCGAGTCTTCAATGCTGCTGAGCATTGTCAGGATTTTTTTCATATGCACGGGAAGTTCAAGCAGCTGCTTGATTTCCGCAGTTATAAAGCCGTTATTTCTGAGGCCAAGCAAAGCGGCAATCTTGAGACCCAGGACCGCGCCGGCCACAATCTGGGAATAGAATGCTTTTGTGGACGCCACCGACATTTCAATATCCCGCCCGCTAGAGGTATACATGACACCGTCCACTTTAAAAGTAATATCCGAGTCTCTGCGGTTAACGATGGCCAGGGTGTGGGCCCCCCGTTCTTTAACCATTTCCACGGTGCGATTTGTATCCGTTGTGGTACCGGACTGGCTGATGGCAATTACCAGGGCATCGGCCATGCTGGCGGCATCATCTTGTTCATTAAGCTTAAATCCACTGAGTTCCGAAGCTTTGAGCGCATCGATATTAAAGGATGAACCATGCAAGTAATAGTTAAAAATATTAGCGCATGCCAGCGCCGCGATGCCGGCAGTCCCCTGCCCGATAAAATAAATTCGTCGAATCTTTTTGCTTGTTAGTGCGTTTTGCAAAACTTGAGGGAATGTTTTTTCATCAAGAGTGATGACATATTGGTTATCCTGGTTGATTCTCCAGCGGTTCATAAGGGTTTTTTCAACCGAAAGCGGCGATTCCGAAATTTCTTTTAGAAAATAATGCGGATATTCCTGACGATCGATATCTCTTGACGTGATTGCGGTATGCTTGATATCTTCTTTTCCATGCTCCAGCGGGGTTTGGTCATAAAACATGGCTTTAATGCCGTCAATCCCTCCGGTGGATTCCTGGTCTAAAATAAAAATCTGTCCCTGGATTTTACCGTTGAGCCCTTCTACTTCCTTTTCTCCGTCCATCTTAATAAAAGAGGATGTCTCTTCAACAAATCCGTATACTTCGGAAGACAGTATATAATGATCGGCGGCAATACCTATAAAAATGGCTTGACCGCTGCCTTTCTGGGCCAAAAACAGCTTGCCGGGGGCCAGGGCGGTATGCATGGATATGGCATGGGAGCCCTTGAAATCATTGACGGCCAGACGAAAGGCTTCTTCTACTGTGTGACCCATTTGAATATACTTATCGATCTGAAGCGGAATTATCTTGGTATCGGTGGTAATATCTTCAGGGATGTAAACGTCTTGGCTTTCAAGTTCTTTTTGTAATTCCTGATAATTATCGATATCTCCGTTCAGGCAGACATGCATGATGCCGCTTTTTTCAGCAACGCCCTTGATGGTTTTGTTGTCGACGGGATGACAGTTTGGTTCGGTGATAGCCCCTACTGAAGCCCAACGGGTATGGGCCGAAACCGTATGATATTGGTGGGAAAAGGTGACCAGCGTCTGCAGAATATTATCTTGTCTGATCTGCTTGCGCAGAAAATTGACATTATCTCCAAGGCTGCCGATTTCTGCGGCTATTTTGTATGTCAAAGCCAGCGTAACGAGATTTTGCCCACTTGGATCGGTAGTTTTATGCATACTGATATCCCGGTTAACCAGAATATCTTCTGTGGAGCGTTCTTTGAACTGCTCAAAAAGATTTTTCGCTTTTATGGTTTGATTAAATCTTTCATATTCGGCACCATCAAGTATAAACATCAGGGAGATACCGGCAGAATCGCGGCCCCTTACCTCCAGACGGTCGATACTGTTCAGCACGGCATTAATCTGTTTGAAGATTTTTATGCAAAAAGGATCGGGCTGGTTTTTTGTATTGAAAAGATTTTTTATTTTTTTAATATTCTCGATGATCTCGTTGGTCAGGCACCAGCGAATATCTCTTAAATCATCAATGCGTCGGGATAGAGTGTCGACCTCATCAATTTCAAGATGTCCCATTTGATCGCTGAGAAGTTTTGCTTCAGTGTCAACGATTGCAGCCAGGCGCTCGGAAAATTCGGCAAGTTCATTTTGAGTTTTTTTGCTTATGAAAACATTGCAAAAATATTTATCTGTTTTTAAAGAGCGGACCGATTGCAAAAGGGATTCAATCAGCGCTTTACCGCCCAGATAAAAGTTATCAAAACTTAAATTATTTTTTTTGCAGCTGGTAAATTTGTGGGAATCGATTTTTTTTAATATTACATTCAAAGATTCCAAAGCGACATGATCATCTTTGTTCTTTGTGTGTTTATAGGAAACGATTCCGGTAAGACCGCAGCTGAGAATGTTATCACGACACGGGAAGAAAATTATGCTTCGGGCTGGAACACTTGACAAGTGTTTCCCGAAATAGATCTCAGAGCGCAAACGGCAAAGAGTTCGGGCATGGAGTACTTTTAAGATTCTCCGTATCTTTGCTTGAATTATTAAGAGTAATTTCATTCTGGCATGTTCCTTCGTACGAAAAATAATATTGATGGCGTCGTAAAAAGTCCCATCTACTACGCCTTTTTATCCCGCCGAGGTTTGGCGGGGGTATATGAACCTTTTTACTTAGCCATCTATAGTTGAATTCGACTTTTTGCGAATTCATCTACATTTGTTGATAAAGTTCCCTGATCCGGTCTCTGGTCATTATTGATTTCCAGCCGTTACCCAGAGCGTTTTCCCACAGCGGCTCAAGTACCAGGGCGACATCAACCATTTTATCCAGCTGGTTGTTTGTCAAATCGGCCGTAATGTTTCCGGGCAGCTTGATGTTATTATTTTCCATCATTTGCCGGAATTCACGAACCCCTTCGGGATAGTATTCTTCAAGGTAGTCAAAAGCAATGCAGTTGCCGATTCCGTGATGAAGTCCCAATACATAGGAAAGACCGTATGAAAGCGCATGGCAGATGCCGACTTGCGAATAGGCAATGCTCATGCCGCCGCAATAGGAGGCCATCATCAATTTGTCGTCGCTGTCCGGCACCATGTCCAAAAAGACTTCGCGGCAAAGACTTAGCGCCTTGTCACCGTATGACTGGCTGAACGTGTTCAGAAAGGTACCGTTTAAAGACTCGACACAGTGGATGTAACAGTCCATACCGGTATAAAAACGCTGATCTAGCGGTGCGCCGGCGATCAATTCAGGGTCGAGTATGATCTGGTCGAAGACGGTGTAGTCGGAATTGATGCCTAATTTTTTTTCAGGCCCGGAAAGAACCGTTGTACGCGATACTTCGGCGCCGGTTCCCGAAAGGGTGGGGATTCCGACGTGATAGACCGCAGCATTTTTAATAAGGTCCCAGCCCTGGTAGTCAGCGGAAGAACCGGGATTGGTGAGCATCAGCGAAACCGCTTTGGCAAGGTCCAGGGTGCTTCCGCCTCCCAGGCCAATGACACCGTCGGGCAAATGGTTGGGGCTGCTTTCCAAACAAAAGGACCTGACCTTGCGGGTCAGTTCGTCGACGTACTCTGTTTTGGGTTCATCGTCCACGTTGACCCCGAGAACAAGATCCCGGTCATGAGCCGGTATCCGCTGGGCCAGCTTGCTTTGCATAAATACGTCATCAATCAGAAAAACCATGGAAGAAGCGGTCTTTTTGCGCTTTTGAAAGAGAATGTCATCAAGCTGGTCGAAGCAGTTGCGGCCGAAAACAACCCGCGAAACCATTTTAAAATTTCGGAACATATGATTATCCTTTTTATTTGGTTCAGGGGTCGAGAAGTTATCTCTTATGGTCGCTTCATGGAAAATCTTTTTTTAAACCGTGTGAACTCGTGTATAAGGGCTCGTAAAAAAGAACAGAGGCTTTTATCACAAAAAACAACAGGTTTGCTTTACGATGGTCAATCATTTGCTATGAAACAATTGCGAGATCCGTCTGTTCTTTCTAACGGATCCCTAATACACTCAAACAGCACACGCTTTAAAAAAAGATCATCCATTCCGCTGACAGATAATACTTAATAAAAACTTACCGACTCCTCATTTAATTATAGGCCTGATTTTTTTATGACAGCAACAATTTTTTCGGTTCGCTGCCTCAGCTCTTCGTCCGTCCAGGAGAGTTTAATCAGCATGGAGATTGTCCGGCGCATAATATCGTCGGACTGGGAAAGTTTGAGCGCTTCATAGTCCGGGTAAGACTCCAACAGTTTAAGCGGCAGCTTTGCCAGAGACTTCAGCTTTTTAAAGTGGTCCCACTGCCGGATATAATGCCAGTTGTTGTCATACCAGTAGAAGCATGCATCTATACCGGCCTGACCAAAGGCAGCGGCTGCTTTCCGGGTTATTGATTCGTCCGGCAGAAAAAATGAAAGAAATGTAGCCGAGTCCCCTTTTTCATCCGGGATCTTTCTGAAAGTAATCTTCGGAAATTGTGCCAGGGCATCCTTGATGATCTTCTTATGCTTGCGCTGTTTATCTAAAATGAAATCGAGTTTATTTAGTTGAGCGACTCCTACGGCGGCATTCAGTTCGCTGATACGAAAGTTTACGCCCAAAACAGGATGACCCTCAAGGCCCCGGTCGCTGCCGATATGGTCATGGCCGTGGTCGGCGTAAGCATCCGCAGCAATATAAAGTTTTTTATCATTGGTTACAACAGCGCCACCTTCACCACAGGTAATGGTTTTAACAGGGTCAAATGAAAAACAACCCATATGACCAAACGTACCGGCCGCCCGGCCTTCAAAAGTGGCGCCCAGCGACTGGCAGGCATCCTCGATCAAAATAAGGTCGTTTTGCTTACAAATAGTACTAATTTCATCGATCCGTGCCATGGACCCGCACATATGTACGGGAATCACGGCCTTAGTCTGAGGTGTTATCACGGTTTTGACGCTTTTAGGATCAAGGCACAATGTTTCGTCTATTTCAGCAAAAACAGGGACCCCGCCGGCATTCAGGACGGCTTCGATGGTTGCTATAAAAGTAAAGGGCGGCACAATGACTTCATCGCCGGCACCAACTCCGCAGGCCGCCAGCGCGATGCTGAGAGCTGCCGTGCCGCTGGAACACAGGTGGCAATGCTCGGCTCCGATACGTTTGGCCAGCTCGAGTTCAAATGCTTTGGCCTTCCAGTGACCTTGACGGGCCTGGTCAAAACCATAGCGGAACAGGACACCGGAGTCCAGAACGTCCCGGACTTCTTTACGCTCCTCGTCACCAAATACTTCAAAACCCGGCATAATGATTCTCCTTTTTATTTTCAATTTATAAATAACGAAAATCTAATTTCCTAACTTAGCTGTGTCCCCGGTTTTACTTTTTTGTCCATCGTTGCAACCGTGCAGCTAAAATCATCTACGGCCGCCAGCAGCATTCCGTTGGACAGGATGCCCATTATTTTGACGGGTTTTAAGTTGGCAGCGACGATGACCTGTTTTCCCACCAGTTCTTCGGGCGTGTAGTGGGCAGAAATGCCGGCCACGATCATGCGTTTTTCTCCAAGATCGACTTCGAGTTTGAGAAGTTTTTTTGCCCGGGGGATCGCTTCAGCTTGAATTACGGTAGCTACCCTAAGGTCAATCTTGTTGAAGGTGTCTATGGAAATCTCAGGCTTTATGGCAGGTGTTTCAGGTCTTGATTCAGATAACTCCTTTGAAGAAAGTTTTTCTTTTTTGAGGTCGATTCTTGGAAAAAGAGTAATTGATTTCGGCAGGTTTGTGCCCGGTGCTATGGTTTTCCAGGATTTGAGGTCATTAAGATAATAAAACGGCTTTTGCGGGTCCATGCCCAGATGCTTTTGCATGGTTGCCGCCGTATCCGGCATTACAGGATAGATGAGGCCGGATATAACCCTGAGGCCCTCTAAGAGATTATAGATAACAACCTCAAGCTGTTTTCTGCTCGATTTTTTCTTTGCAAGCACCCAAGGTGCGGTGACATCGATATATTTGTTCATCCGGCTGATGAATTTCCAGACGGCCCGCAGGGCTTGATGAAAGGCAAACGACTCCATGGCTTCTTCAAAGTCGGCGATGGCCTGGATTGCATGCGGTTCCAAACCAGGCTGCAGCTCCTGTTCAACCACGGCATCAATTTCGGGAACTACTCCGGAAAAGTATTTATGAACCATTACCAGAACCCTACTGAATAAATTGCCTAGATCATTGGCCAGGTCCGTATTAATGCGTTGTATCAGCGCTTCTTCGGAAAAATTGGAGTCCAGCCCAAAAGCCATTTCGCGCATTAAAAAAAACCTGAAGGCATCCAGGCCGTAAATATTTGTTAACTGCAGGGGATCTACAATATTCCCGATACTTTTTGACATCTTGCTTTGATCAACATTCCAGTATCCATGAACATTCAAATGTTTATATACGGGAATGCCGGCGGCTTTGAGCATAATCGGCCAGTAAATGCCATGGGGTTTCAGGATGTCTTTGGCGATAAGGTGCTGGGCAGAGGACCAGAAATTTTTAAATAGTTCCCCGTCAGGGTATCCCAAGGCTGAAATGTAATTTAAAAGGGCGTCGAACCATACGTATGTGACGTAACTGTTATCAAAAGGCAGTGTAATTCCCCACTTGAGGCGAGTTTTGGGCCTGGATATGCAGAGGTCTTCCAGAGGTTCCTTTAAAAAGGACAGAACTTCATTTTTATAACGTTCAGGACGTATAAAGTCTGGATTATTTTTAATATAATCGATCAGCCAATCCTGATAGCGGCTCATTTTAAAGAAATAGTTGGATTCTTTGATAAGTTCAGGAATGGTTTCATGGTCAGGACACTCGGCGTTGACCAGCTCGCGCTCAAGGTAGAAACGCTCGCATCCAAAGCAGTAAAGTCCTTCATATTCGCTGAAATAAATGTCGCCTTGATCATAGATTTTTTGCAGTATCTGTTCTACAACAGCAATATGCGATTTGTCAGTGGTGCGGATAAAATGGTCGTATTTAATGCTGAGATTGGGCCAGAGATCTTCAAAAAGTTTGCTGATTTTGTTGACATAGATCCTGGGACTAAGGTTCTCTTTTTTGGCCGCACGAACGACTTTGTCTCCATGTTCATCCGTCCCGGTTAGAAAAAAAGTTTCTCTGCGGTGCATGGAATGAAATCGGCAGGCAACATCGGCCACAATAGTTGTGAATGCATGCCCGAGATGGGGCCTTGCATTCACATAGTAGATCGGTGTTGTTATATAAAAAGGCTTAGGCATTTTTTCTCTTGCTAATCTTCTTTTACGATTTCATCTAATTCAATTTCAACATCCTGACCGTCGTCTAATCGGATGACAATCCGATGGCAGATGGGATTGTGGCGAATCACTTTCCCTTTTCCGGTTTTGGTTGTTATAGTTTTACCGATTTTGGGTAATTGGGTTCGGAGGGTCTGGTAGGTTTCATACTCAAAGGTCAGGCAGCACATCAGCCGACCACACTGTCCGGAGATTTTTGTGGGGTTTAATGACAGCCCTTGCTCTTTTGCCATTCGAATGGACACCGGGCCGAATTTTTCCATGAATGCCGAGCAGCAAATTTCGCGTCCGCATCTTCCGATACCACCGCACATCTTGGCCTGGTTGCGGATTCCCACCTGTCGCATCTCGATCCTGACCCCCAGCTTTTTAACCAACATTTTAACAAGCTGCCGGAAATCTACACGACCCTCTGATGTGAAAAAAAATGTCAATTTGCCGGCATCAAAGGAGCTTTCGACGGAAAACAGGTTCATTTTAAGGTCAAGTTCTTTAATGCATTCCAGGCAGTAAGTATGGGTCCGTTTTTCGGTCTCAAGATTTTTATCTCTTTGACGAAAATCCGCTTGGCTTGCCAGACGAAATACCTGTTTCAGCGGTTTGCCAGTCTGATTTTCATCAACAGGCACAGGGGGGGCTGCCACAATTCCCAAACCTAGTCCCTGTTCGGTTTCCACAATTACATGGTCACCTCGATGCAGTACAAATGCACCGCTGTCAAAATCGTAAACTTTGCCGGCCGGCTTAAATTTTATTCCGACTACTTTTTTCATATGTTTAGCTGATTAAACGGTTGCCAGCCGCATGACGAGAACTTCCAGCGTCAGCCTTAGATTAGCGTTTATCCGGATATCTCGCTGTGCGGACTGAATGCTGCTTATTTTTGAAAGTAGTGCGGCTGTTGTCATCTTTTGTGATGCTTTCTGAATTTTGCTTTGCAAGTCCCGGTTGATTATTTTATCAGGGCAATATTTGCAGACCACCAGGTCTCTGAAGTAGGATGTAATTACCTCCAGGGATTCCGGCAGCATCTCCTTGTTTTTTGACAGTCTGGCTGCAAATGCCAGCAATGAACCGATTGGTCTTGAAGTTAAAGAATCGATTTCATCAATCAGCCACTTCCTCTGACGTATCCAGTTGGTTCGCTTTTGGGACCCGATCATAAAAAGCGCTTTGGACAAACTACCGCTTGCCATGGTCGTTATAATTGCAGCGTCGTCGGGATGTACCCCCTCCTTTTCGATTAGTATCGTCATGATATTTTTTCGAGTAATCGGGTTGAACCTGATATGCTGGCAGCGTGATACAATTGTAGGGAAAAGATCAGATGGATGCCGGGCAGTCAGTATCAAAATTGTTCGATCCGGAGGTTCCTCCAGTACCTTGAGAAGGGCATTTCCTGCCGCAGGATTCATGGCCTGGGAATCTAAAATTATTACCACACGTAATCGGGCCTCTAAAGGTTTCATGGCAAGCGTGCGGCAAAGAGCACGAATCTGACGAATCCTGATAAAAAGACCGGAAGGTTCAATGATAATGATATCCGGATGGTTACCGGATTGAATTTTCCGGCATGATCTACAGTTGCCGCAGGGATTCGTTTCAGCATGACGATTCTGAGCCGTATGGAAACTATGCCCGCCTTCGCAAAGGTGTTCAGGCTCCGGGTTCAGGCAGTTGCATGCCATGGCAAAAGCCATCGCCGTCAACTGTTTGCCGATCCCATCTATCCCGGAAAAAAGAAGGGCGTGGGGTATGGTCCCATGTCGAAGAAGAGTAGTTAAAAGCTTTATGGGCTTTTGTTGGCCCAAGATCGACTCAAATCGAGGTATAGATTCAAAACTAGGCACTCAATTAACTATCGACGCGTTTTTTCAGTTCTTTCCCCGATTTGAAAAAAGGGAGTTTCTTGGGTTTGATGATAACCTTCTCCCCGGTCTTTGGATTTCTGCCTGTATAGCTTTTATAATCTTTGACGAAAAAGCTGCAAAGACCGCGAATTTCAACGCGCTCTCCCCGAGACATGGCGTCTGCCATGTTATCGAAAAAGATCTGGACCACTTTAGCGGCTTCTGCTTTGGAGATGTTCGCTTCGTTTTTCAGGGTGGAGATAAGCTCCAACTTATTCATAAAACCTCCTTCTTACAATAACATCTGAATTATAAAAGACTTGAAATTAAGTCAACACCAAAATAGTATGTAACTAACTGAATTTATAAAGTCAACGGATATTATAATTTAAATGATAAAATTCCATAATTTTAGCCTACTTCCCCGCTTAATTCGGGATAAATACGCATAAAAATAGATCTGCCTTGCAAGACTAAAAAACCAAGCTCTTTTGAAGATGGCGATTTGGCCCCCGGCTATACCAAAAATTCTGGTAGTATTTCAACATCTTCCTCATCCACTTCCACTCCGGCGTATTGCCCGAGGGCTTCAATAATGACCACAACTCGGTCTTTGCCTTTGTATCGAACAAAAGTTCCGGTTACGCCTGCAAAGGGGCCGGATACCACCAGCACAATGTTCCCTTTTCTAAAACGGGTTCCGGTTGAGACCGGATGATTCGTCTGGACCATAATCTGCAAAGATTCCACCGTGTCCAGAGGTACTGAAATAGGGCCGTCTTTGTTGCCGATTAAACGAACGGCGCCGACCGTTTTCACAATTTCAATATGCTCATTGGGGCTAAGATCGGTTTTCACAAACAGGTAGCCGGGGAAAAGCGGCACCCTGATCATAGCTTTACGATCGCGGCGTTTACTTCGGACCTTAATTTTCGGGAGAAAAACCTCTATGGATTTTTTAAAGAGGCCTTCGTGGACTACATTTTCGAACCTGCTTTTGGTGTGCAGCACATACCAGAAATATGTTAGTTTTTCTATTGTCATTTGATTTTGATTTACTTTGATAAATAAGGGCTTTCAAGTCTGCGTCCCATTATACTGTGGGCAAATTCTCCAATCCCGTAAAGGCTGATGACAAACATATAAGAGCGGTCATTACCCTCATGGGTGTAATTTGCTTCCAGTGCCCAGCACTGTGGCTTGTACAGGAACCCAAAATTCTTTCTAATATCCTTTGCAGTATGTCGATTACGTTCGTAATCGGCGAATACCGAGAGTTTGTCCGATATTACCACGTTCAGATCATAAAACATCGAATCGCTTGAGCTGTGTCTGTAGCGGCGTTCGACAAACAAACTGTCCCCGCGCTTATCCCATATATTCCCGGCAACATTATAAGCTGCCCAGAAACTGTTGTACTGGGACCGGGTGGCATCGACATGCATGGCATAATAACTGTCCGGGGTAATATCGATTTCCCCGAATATTGCAGAAAAAGGCTGTTTTTTATCCTTATCCTCTTTGGCTTCATTGATGTCATAACTTTGCGAAAGACTGAAACGTAAGAACTGATTATAAGAATAATCGGGCGGGCGGTCATTTTCAATCTCAAGAAACTGCCTATCATTGCCGGCTTCAGGAAGTTTCTGGCTATTTTCATCTTCATTAAGCTGCCGGCCATTGCCGGCTTCTGGAAGCATGCCTTCTTCTTTTTTTTGAATTAGAGATTTTGAAGTCAACGTGTTTGTAAGCGAATACGAGAGCACTCTCTGTTTGCCAATACGATCACCACTGGGAAAGTCGCTCTGATCTTTATGAGGTATATAAGTATATACGATCTGGGGCCTCACCGCATGCTTGATTTTGTCGATATTTTTTCCTATCCCGCTGTATATTTTATAGATGTCCGAAGATAGATCTACCTTGAAATCATACATTTCTCTGAACAGGTTTTCTTCTTTTGTCGGGCCTCTGTATTCGTATTTATCAAAATGGTACATGGTCTCCCTAAGTCCCAAGGAGGGCTCGATGCTAAAATAGTTTTTAAACTTGTATGGCAGATAGAATCTTGGATAGACCTCCGCCCGGTGGTCTCTTTGGCCGTCTTCACTGTATGAGTATCTGTATTGAGAAGCAAGATCATAATAAAAAGAGGATGTTAGGATCTGCTGTTTGGATGCATTAAATCCGACATAAGGCAGCTGCTGCTGGGTTGTGTCCGTATCCCTCTGGCGCCTGTTGATGACATTATCGTACCAGTGCAGCCCACCGTTTAGGCTGTACTGAGACCAGCTTCGATTCAAATTGAGCCTATTGGCCCTGACGGCATCGTTATAAGCATCAAGTTCTCTGCCAAAGGTTTTAAGAAAATATTCATTGGTTTCTTCAAACCCCGTATAACCGTATTTAAATTCTTTAAGGTAATCTTGATCGCTCACAAAGTCTATATCAAGTTTGGCAGAGAATGCAAAGGGCAATAGCGTATCATGCTTCATTCTGAACCAGTAACGGTCGGAATTGGGGCGCGGGGAACTATCACCGAAATAACCCCAATCAGCATCCGCTATGGGGTCGCCGCCATCGACCTTGCGGTCATTCAAATAATCGTACATGATGGTTCCTTTTGAATTTTCGTCCAGAATATAACGGTATTCCAGGCCGATTTTATCTCCGCGACGACCCATATGGTGCAGATAGAAAGTCGCATCTTTGCTGTCGTCTATGACCAGGAAAAAAGGTTGGTTATATTCTTCCCATCTTCGATCTGAATATCCGATTTGGGGCGGCAGCAGACCGGTCTGGCGCTTTTGCTTGACCGGGAACATCAGCCAGGGCGAATACAACACGGGTACATTCCGGGCCCACAGCGTTGCGTTTGTGGCATAACCATATCCTTCTATGGTGACTTTAACATTTTTTCCCGTAATCTTCCAGGCCGGCCGGTCGCCGTCACATGTTGTCAAGCAACCTTTCTCGGCGGTATATGAATCCGGTCCTGTTTTTTGGATCTTGTCGCCGCGTATATAGTAATGGTTGGCTTTAAGAAATATAGTTCCATTATAAACCGTTCCGGTCTCGGTCTCAAGATCCATTTCCATTCTGTTACCGATTAAAACATCGTCGCCCACGGTCATAATCACATGGCCGACAGCCACTACCTTACTGGTTTTTTGATCGAAACGTACAAAGTCAGCCGTAAGGCTTTTGCCATTTTTGGTTATGGCTACATTGCCTTTGGCAATATATTGATCCAATTTTTTATCGTAGCTTATTTCGTCGGCATTAATATGCCACGGTTGATTGGGGTCATCTTTTACCGATTGAAAACCTGGATTTGACAAGACATAGCCGGGCATTACAACCAAAAGGAATAAAATAATAATAAAATATCGTGTAACGGTGTTATGGAGATTACCAAACTGTAAATCAACTGAACTTGTTCCGGGGCCGAGCCTAAAATAGCAAAAGGGCATATGATATAGTTTCCGTTCCACTTAGCGAATAACAGCTTGAATACGATTAAAATATTAAGTATAAAACTATTTAATTGGAAAATGTCAAGATGTACTTGGGGCAATATTTCCTTTCAAAAGATTGTAAGTTAATGTATTGAATAATTTTCGCAGACAATCACTTTTATTTTCAAAAAGTTAACAGGTCACTTTTTTTGTTTATTAACCGGCTATTTAAATAAACGCAATCAGAGTATTATGACAAAGAATATACTTTTGACCAACGATGACGGTATATATGCGGAAGGCCTGTGGGCGCTTTATAAAAGATTTACGCCGCGGCACGCGGTAACCGTAGTAGCCCCTGACAGAGAGCGGAGTGCCGTGGGGCATGGCATAACCCTGTATCAGCCGCTTCGAAAGACAAAGATTTATGTCAGTGACGGGCTGTGGGGATATGCTGTTAGTGGAACACCGGTCGACTGTATCAAAATGGGACTGATAAAAATACTTGATAAAAGACCGGATCTGGTGATTTCAGGGATCAATCTGGGGGCCAACGTAGGGATTAATATCAACTATTCCGGCACCGTTGCTGCTGCCAGGGAAGCGGCCATATACAAAGTGCCGGCAATTGCTGTCTCGGTAAAGGGAAACGAACTTATGGATTACGATGAAGCCGCTAGTTTTATCGCACAGCTGGCCGAAAATGTGTTTAAAAACGGGCTGCCTTTTGGAACTATTCTTAATGTAAATATTCCTGATATGCCCATGGAAGAAATCGCCGGCATCCGCATAAACAGACAGGCCATCGAGGAGTATACCGAATATTTAGAGAAAAGGGTCGATCCCCGCAACCGCACGTATTATTGGCACGGACACGTTCCTCAAACTTCTTTTGATAATCCCGATTTCGATGCGGTCGCCCTGGATAAAAATTATATCTCCATTACTCCGATTAAGTGCGATATGACAGATTACAGCCTGCTGGAGGAATTAAAAGGGTGGGAAATAGGCAAGAAGAAGACCCAAGCTTGAGACAAAGCAGGCTAAATTATGGATTGTTGAACTCGTAAAAGGTCGAATGCATCTAGTGTTTAGTGTTTTGTGTTTGTTTGAACTATATGCTGATATACCAGCGTACTAGATTACTAAACACAAAATACAAAACACTCTTGTAAAAAGGTCGCTTTTATAACTTTTTAGGAGACAATCAAGGATTACGGCATGAAAAAACAATTTATAAATGATCTCAAGCCCGGGGATTTTGTTGATGATATTTTTGTGTTATCACAGAAAGCCGTTGCCCAGAAAAAAGATGGAAACAACTATTTAAATGTGGCCCTCTCTGATAAAACCGGTAGCATTAAAGGCGTGGTATGGGACAATGTAGATCGCATCGCTGCCGGTCCGGCCTCCGGTGATGTTGTACGTATCCAGGCCAGTGTTAATGAATACAAAGGTATCGCCCAACTTGTCATCAAAAATATGGAGGCATGTTCTGCTGAAGATTTTGATCCGTCAGAGTTTTTGCCGACTACCCGGCGTAATATCGACAGCATGCTCCAGCGTCTCCTAAAAGTTACGGCTTCTTTTAAAGACGGTTACTTAAAAGCGCTTTTAGATGCGTTTTGGGATGACAAGGAGTTTGTCCGCCAATTCAAAACCGCACCGGCGGCTAAAAAGATGCACCATGCTTATATCGGCGGTCTTTTGGAACACACCTTGTCAATGGCAACTTTGGCAGACAATATTGCCGGACATTACAGCGGCATTGACAAGGATTTGCTGATAGCCGGCGCCATCCTTCATGACATCGGCAAAACAAGGGAATTGGAATATGAACTCAAGATAGACTATTCCGACGAAGGCCGCTTCTTAGGTCATATCGTTATTGGTCTGGAGATGATCGAAGAGAAACTGTCGAAAATCGAGGATTTTCCGCAAGAGCAGAAGCTTTTACTCAAACACATGATTGTAAGCCACCATGGAACCCAAGAATTCGGTTCACCCGAGCCGCCCAAAACAATCGAGGCTGTTTTGCTCAATTATATTGACGAGATGGACTCCAAGGTTAAGGGTATTCGTGATTTCATCGCTTCAGAAGATTCAAATGAGACCTGGACATCCTTTCACAGATTGTTAGGCCGTCATTTTTATGTGGGGAAAAGGGATAAATAATGTTTATCACGCTTGAGGGCATTGAGGGCTCGGGCAAAACGACCCAGGTAAGACATATTGTAGAGTTTCTTCAAAGTAAGGGGCATGCATGTGTGGCTACCAGGGAACCCGGGGGAACCAGGATCGGAAAGCAGATACGGGCGCTTCTGCTCGATCCTGAGAGCAGCGATATGGACCCCATGACGGAACTCCTTTTGTATACCGCTGATCGCGCCCAGCATGTTAAACAATTCGTTCTTCCTTTACTGTCGGCAGGTAAGACTGTGCTGTGCGACCGTTATTACGACGCTACCGTTGTTTATCAAGGTTATGCCAGGGGGCTCGATATCGGGTTAATCCGCGGTTTACACAAACTGATATTAAAAGACTTAAAACCTGATATAACCATCCTGCTTGATCTTCCTCCAGATGAGGGCCTTGCCCGTGCCTGGAAACAGATTAACAGCGGTACCAGAACCGGTATTGAAAGTCGGTTTGAAAAAGAGACCCTAGCATTTCACGAAAAGGTAAGATCAGGCTATCTTGAGCTTGCACGCCTGGAGCCGGAGAGATTTAGGGTGATAGATGCATCCAAGAGTGAAAGTCAGGTTCGGAAGGAGATTTTAGGCATATTATCTTCTGAGCTAAACCTGACGGCGTCGTAAAAAGTCTCATCTACTGCGCTTGTCCGCCTCAGGCGGGTTGTAGTATTTTTGCAGACATTAGGCATACTACATGTATGGCCTCGTTCCTGAAAAAATACTACGCCTTTTTATCCCGCCGAAGTTTGGCGGGGGTATATGAACCTTTTTACTATTGGAATTTTCATTTGACGACTACGCGATTTGCGGATTTGCCGAAGACGAGGCCGTGGAAAAATGAAACCGATATATTTTCCGTTTACATATGTGTCCGGGCCGGCAGCTGCGGCCCTTTCAGCCTGTTTTAAACAGACGGTTGTTTATCAACCGTCAAGGCACAACATACCGGCTGAGATTCAAATGTGGGCTGATAGCGGTATAATTGACCTAAGGGTGCCGATTGCCGGCGATGAAAATAAATTAGAGGCAATTTTGAAAGATTATAACGCTTGGGCTAACCAGCATCAGGGAAGTACCTTGGACTTTTTTAAAGCCTGGGGCGGTAAAATCCCCTTTTTTGATGAAACTTTTTCATCACAAATCCGAGCTGAAATCAAAAAGAAAAGCAGTCCCGACCGATCGCAAAAAGAAGACGAAGATATTTTCAGGGACAGGTTATTTCTTCACATGGCCCAGGAATTCGATTTGCAAAACAATGGCTTGAACCAGGATCTGAAATTGTTTGATGCCATGGAGCAAGATCTCATGAAGAATCTTAAAGGTGAAGATGAGTCTTTGCATCTGGAAACGGCTGGAAAAGAAAAATTTCCATTTGATGATCCTGGTCTTTATATGGCGGCAGAGCGGCTGAAAGCCTGGGCCAAACTTATGCAACACGATCGTGAAACGTCAGGATTGTTTATTACCACCAGCCGGTCTGTTTTGGATGAATTGATCGACAAAACGCCAGAAATAGAAATGGTAATAGACTTTGATTCGATACCGATGCATGCAAGCCGGGATGAAAAGGTTGAAAAATGGCAGGATGGCTTTCTTACAAGCCTTAATACATTACAGACTAGTACCTGGCCCGTATCAACGGACGGTATGTTTGAGGCGCCGGCGGTAAGCGGAGGCGATGAGAACGTTGCGATTAAACTCTATATAGTCGCCGGGGAAACACCTTATGATTTTTTCCCCCGCTGTGTTGGTGATAACTCGTTGCAGGCCGGACTTGAGACCGAAAGAGTGAGATTAAAAAATACGCTCATCGGTATTGTCGAGCTATAAAATCCTTTTGCAATTTAATAGTATAAAAAAATACAAGAAGGCTTGACTCCCTGTATCAATTGGTATAAGGAATTTTTCCGATAACGGCATTAAGGTGGATGATAAGCCACCGCGGCTTAATTTTTATAAAAAAGGAGGCTCTTTAAATGGCTTTTGTTCCTACAGTTGATGAAGAAAAGTGTGAAGGCTGTGAAGAATGTGTTGATGTCTGCCCGGTTGAAGTATTTGAAATGGAAAACGATAAATCGGTCCCGGTTAATGCGGATGAGTGCCTGGGTTGTGAAAGTTGTGT
Source organism: Candidatus Desulfatibia sp. (assembly GCF_036446775.1). Lineage (NCBI taxonomy): Bacteria > Pseudomonadati > Thermodesulfobacteriota > Desulfobacteria > Desulfobacterales > Candidatus Desulfatibia > Candidatus Desulfatibia sp. The sequence continues at coordinate 4,951 of NZ_JAZFTO010000315.1, read as the reverse complement.
TGAAGTCTGTGAGCCTGGCGCAATTACAGTTGAAGAAATCTAATCAGTTCAAGGGTATGTTCCCTGGCTCTTCGTCATTGCAGGAGCCGGGGAACAACATGCTGTTTCGCCCCGCCCAAGATTATATTCCACCCCCAAAAATAAACCCTAATAACTTTTTTCAATTCCCCACAGCCGAAGATTCCCTGTCCGCCTGAGAGCGGACTGCAGGGAGTTTCGATTTTTGGGGTCTAGCATCTGCATCATTGGCGCTCTTTGTTTTTTTCTTGCGACTCGACTTTTTCTCCTGATAGCCTTCATCTCCATAGTAGTAATAATACTGATAATAATAGTAACTGCCCCGGTCCATACTGACCCCGTTTAACACTACGCCCAGCAGTTTGGCGCCCACAGCCCTAAGCTGCTCCAGCCCGGTTTTGGCCATATCCCTGACCGTTCTGTTGGCACGTACAACCAAAACCACACCGTCTGAAAGTTTTCCCAGCAAGGTCGCGTCGGTGACCGCCGTAATCGGCGGGGTATCGATAATAATACGGGTAAAATTTTTACGCAGCACTTCGATCAGTTCCTCCATGCGCTTTGAACCCAGGATTTCAGAAGGATTGGGCGGGATGGGACCTGATGGTATCACATGCAGGTTGGGTATCGAAGTATTGAAAACCGTCAGTTTTAAATCGGTTTTTTCGACCAGAAGGTTGGTCATCCCTCGATTACGGGAAATGCCGAATAGCTTATGCACCCTGGGCCGCCGCATGTCACAGTCCAGCAAAACGACTTTGTTGCCGGACTGGGCCATGGTAATGGCCAGGTTAGACGATGTGATGGTCTTGCCCTCCTGGGGACCGGCGCTGGTAACCATAATCACTTGCGGTTCGGATTCGGCCGACGAAAAGAGTATGCCGGTCCGGATTCCCCGGTAGGCTTCACTGGCCGTTGATTTAGGCGAGTTCAGGACCACCATCTCCGGCGGGACATCTTCGTCCTGGTTGTCGTTTGGGGCAATGACCGGTACCGGCCCCAAATACGGAATATTTAAATATCGTTTAATGTCTTCGGGATCTTTGATGGTATTGTCAAGATATTCAAGAAAGAAGGCCAGTCCCAGGCCGGCGGCCAGACCGAAGAGGACCGCCATTAAAATATTGCGTCGCTTGCGCGGTTTGACAGGACTTTTGGAGACTTCGGCCCGGTCAAGAATCCGGATGTTGCCGGTTTTCATACTCTCGGTCAGTGAGGTCTCTTTAAAGCGGTTGATCAACAGTTGATACATCTGCCGGGCACTTTCGACTTCCCGCTGCAAAACGCCGTATTCAATCGCCTTTTGGTTCAGATCGAGAGATTCTTTTCTCTGTTTGGCCAGGGCCGCTTTCATGGACTCTTCCCGGGCCCGGGCCACCTGGTATTCATTGTTCAGCGAGTTGACTACCCGCTTGACCTCGTAACCTTTTCTTTTCTGGAGCGTTTTAAGTTCGGCCCGGATAGCCACCATCTGGGGGTGTTTCTGTCCGTATTTCTTGGAAAGTTCGGATGTGCGTTTGTAAAGCTCCACTTCCATGGACTTGATCTGCTGGATCAGATTGTTGTTGAGCACTTCGGGAATCGAGTCGAGCATATCGGGCGTTCCCTTCAACGCCAGGGCCTGTTTGTAGCGTGTCTCGGCCTCTACACGCACCGACTCGGCTTCCACTATCTGCGTATTAAGATGGGCCAGCTTCTGAGCCGTAATCTTTTCAACATCGCTGGTAAAATCAGTAACGATACTGTGCCTGGTTTTATAGGCCAGCAGCGCCTGCTCGGCTTTTTCAACCTTTTGCCGTTCTGCCACAATCCGGGTGTGAAGCCAGCGAACCGCGCCTTTGACCGCCTTGAGTTTGGTATCTAAATTCTGTTCAATATAGGCTTGGGCCAGGGTGTTGGTAATCTTGGCGGCCAGTACCGGATCTTTGGCTTCAAAGCCCACATCCACCAGACGGCTGTTGCGAATTGGTTTGACCTCTATTCTACTGATAAAAGCGGATACCAGATTGTAATCCGAATCATATTCTTTCAGAGCCTGGGGACTGCTGACTTCACGGGTTCGCAACAGGGCAACCACGGCCTTTTTAAAGGCGGCCGCGGTCTTTTGCACCGAACGTTTTAAGTTGGCCAGAAAATTGTCCCGGGGTTTGGGGACAAATTCTTCATTTTTGTCCAGATTTAGACGCTTGATGACCGCCCGGGCAACGTTGCGGCTTTCGATGATTTTGTACTGGGTCTGGTAATAGTCGGTTCCCGAGGCGTCCACGGCCATAACTTCCTGAATCGACATTACGTTGGGATTTTCTTTGTCGATGATCAGACGGGTGGTAGCCTGATAGATGGGTGTGGCGGTGTAGGTATGGATCGTGACGCTGACCACGATAATTGCAAATACGGTAATGATGGACCAGCGGCGTTTTAAAATAACCCGCAGATAATCCCGGAGGTCTATTTGTTCAATTATTGGTTGATCCATTCTTTTTAACTTGCAATGCCCCGCAGATTGTCAAAGGTCTCGCGTAGATCCCGTCAGATGCCTTTGCAAAACGCCACTTTTTTTGAGAGTATTTTGTATTTTCAGCCGTTGTAAGTAATTCAGCCGTCGTAGCTAAAGCTACTTTGGCGAAGTCGGCAGCTGCTTGGGCCAAGTCTGACGGTGTTTAGTATTTGGCTATTTAACGAACTGGTATATCAGTATATATTCGACGCAAAACACTAAGTACTAGCAGACTTCGCCCAAGTAGCTACGACGGCTGAAAACACCAAATATCGGATGAATTCGATTTTTTACGAATTCATCAATACTGATATTCAAATATTGTGCCAGAGAACCCGCCCGGCGGTAATAACTGAATAATATATTGATATTAATAGGTTAAATAATATATTTGGTAGGCGGAATAGAAAAGGAGAAACTTAGATCATGTCAATCCATAACGGGTGGGTGTCATTTTTTTGTCGAATTAGAAAAAACTTTCGGGGACTACTATCACATCGTTGGGCTGAATGATGACATCCTGTATTTTTTTGCCGGCATCGGTAATGGCGTCTACGTTAACGGTGATGATCTTTTCAACGCCCGCTTCTACCCGGATAATCCTGGTGCGGTTGCGTGCCGCAATGGGTGTGAACCCTCCGGCCCTGCTGATGGCTTCCACCAGGGTGATTTCCCTGTCTGTAAGGGCAAATGATCCCGGCTCTCTTACCTGGCCGATGATATAAAAATGCTCGGCCGCGGGGATGAACAGAACATCCTTGTCCTGCATATAAAGGTTCGCTATCTGATCGCCGTCTTCCAAAAGCCCCTTCAGGTCGATGTTGATGACTATCTTACTCTCCTGGGGCGTATCCGGGTTCTGTGTGCGAATGATCAGGCCTTTTTTGCCGGCACTGCCACTGCTTTTACCGGAAATCCCTGTGCGCCGCCAGAGGCCGCCGGCTTTGGAAAGAGCATCCAGAACCCGCTCGCGGGCCCGCAGTGCATAACTGCCCGGGTTGTTGACGGTTCCCAGAACTAAAACCCGCTTGCTTCTATAATCGGCCACCATAACCGAAACGTGGGCGTCCAGCAGGAATTGCTCCCGGGCCAGCTTGTTTGCGATCAGCTTTCCGATTTCTGCCGTCGTCAGTTTGTCGACCTTTAGCCGTCCGATCAAGGGAAAGGTGATAAAGCCGTCGGCTGAAACCTGCAAGGCCTTTCTGGAAAGATCCTCTTCTTCGTAGATCATAATATTGAGGACATCATATCCCCCTACCCGGTAATTTTTGGAAACCCGGGCCGAGGTTTCAGGATACTTTTCAAGATACTCGGTCACCGAAAGCTGGGGGGTCTTATCGATGACATTGCTGAGCTTGCTATCGACCTTTTTGGCTGCCGATGATTTCCGGATTTTCTCTAAGGCGGTACGCTCGGATTTCTTTAGATCTTTATAAGCGTCCGCTTTAACGATTTCAACCTTAACAACATCGCCTGTGGTAACGCAGGCCGCTACAGTACAGACTGCTACTGCAACTATTATTAAACCCCAGCGTTTTGCGGCTGCGACGCAATCAGCAATTGCAGATTTTAGGTAAAACGACAATGGTAAATTATACATAATTCAGACCTCATCATTCATCAGATAAAAATGACCGTAGACCTTTATATACTGCGGAATTGCAAAAAAATTGGACATCCGGTCGGTCTGGGTTAGGAGGTTCAGGGTTCAGCGTTCAGGCCTCCGGCTCGTAGAGGCACGATCCTACGCCTCGGAGAGGTTAATCGCTTCGCGTTTTTTTCTATACCATTGATTCCATAGGGGTAATTAAATGAGGAATCAACCTCTGAACCTTTGAACATTGAACCTTTGAACCCAACTATTTGATTAGAAATGGAGCGTTTTGTACAAAATTTTCCCCGTAATCTTTCATTATTTACGAGGTCTGAATTATGTCTTTTGGTTGACTTATGATTAAAATTAAATCCATTAAGGTGGACAAAGTGACATTATTCGAAAAGTGCCCCATCTGTGGCGGTGAAATCGTCGAGAAGGAAGTGGAAAAAGTGCTCAAAGGGGGATCAAATACCGCTATCATGAGAGTAATGGCAGAGGTATGCCATCATTGCGGAGAGCGCTTGTATACACCCGAGACGGTTTTCCGTTTTGATGATATCCGAAAAAAACTCTCTGAAGAAAATGTAAGCGAATTCGAACCCATTGGAAAAACATACCAAGTCGCCTAATCTGGAGCTAAAAAAATGTCCGATATAGTTGGTAAACTCTGGGGATTCTGCCACACGTTGCGGCATGACGGGATCGATTGCGGCGATTACATCGAGCAGTTGACCTATCTTTTGTTCCTCAAGATGATCGAGGAAAAAGGTGCAGAAATCCCTTCCGAATATTCATGGACTGTTTTAAGGGAAAAGTCGGGCACCGACCTTACGGAACAT
>NZ_JAZFTO010000314.1:0-13562 GCF_036446775.1 Candidatus Desulfatibia sp. | reverse complement strand
TGCCCACGGGTTGAACCAAAGGATCCACAAAGATGGCATCGCGCTTTACCCCGAGATCCTCAAGTTTCCGGACAAGTTTTTCAGCCCGGTCAACAGTGTCCCGGGCACTTTCCGGCATTCCGGAATCATCCATACAAAGGGCAATGATTTTACACTCTTTTCCCTTTAGAAAAGGGGCCATGGCGGCATACCGCTCCTTTTCCAGGCTGATGGAATTGATCATGGGTTTTTCTTTTACCATCTGATACGCCATTTCCAGTACCTTCGGATCGGGGCTGTCAAGGCACAGCGGCACCGTAACGGTCTCCTGAATGACATCCAGGAGCCATTGCATGTCCTCCATTTCATGACCGATGCGTGCCCCTGCATTGACGTCGATAAAATCGACTCCAGCCTTCTGCTGTTTTTTTACGTCCTCTTGAATATACGCCGCGTCTCTTTCAGCAACCGCTTCCTGTACTTTTTCCCGCGATGTATTGATCCGTTCACCCACAACACAAAACATGATTTCCCCTTTTTTCTCTTCTAATTGATGATCTCGTAAAAAGTCACGAATTCAACTATAGATGGCTAAGCCGTCTTCGCATAGCTACGCCGTGCCAAGGTAAAAAGGTTCATATACAAGGCGTAGTGTTTTTTCAGGAACGAGGCCATACATGTAGTATGCCTAATGTCTGCAAAAATACTACAACGCAGTAGATGGGACTTTTTACGACGCCATCTTCCTTGCTTGACAAACAATCCTCACTTCTCTATATTCCCCTAACCAAATCACCCAAAGTTGATAAATTTGTAAAAAGTGAAATGTGAAAACGGCTACATTTAGTACATTAAGAGGCAATATTACACAACATATAGACTTTTCACGTTTAACTTTTTACTTTTTACGGAACTATCAAAGTTAAACCCTATTTTTAAAAAATCAAATGTTTTACTTTTTACGACGCCATCAAGGATAATAAAATTATGGAAAGAACATTATCGATCATCAAGCCCGACGGAGTTGCCCGCGGTCTCGCCGGCGAAGTAATTAAGCGCCTGGAGCAGAACAATCTCAAGATTACTGCCATGAAAATGTTACGAATGACTAAATCACAGGCTGAAGGTTTTTATGCCGTACACCGCCAGCGGCCTTTTTTTGAAAGCCTGACCGATTTCATGGCATCGGGCTCCATCATTGTAATGATCCTTGAAGGCGAACATGCCATAGAAAAATATCGGGAATTAATGGGAGCCACTGATTACAGGGAAGCCGCCCAAGGAACTATTCGAAAGGATTTTGCTACAGATATCGAAAAGAATGTTGTGCACGGTTCGGATGGACCGGAAACAGCGGCTTTTGAAATAGGCTACTTCTTCAACAGCTTTGAGATAACCGGCTGATGCCCCCAAGAATTAATCTCGCCAACATTACCATTGTTTTGCACCAGCCTCGCTATCCGCAAAATATCGGCGCTGCTGCCATGCGCTGGTAAATATCCCGACCTCGGATCTTTCTTCCATAAACCTGGCCCAGGCCGTCATGATTATTTGTTATGAAATCTTTACTGCCGGCCGGGAAGTAACAGAAGAATTTACTCCCCGGCTTGCCCGCCGGCATGAGCTTGACGGCATGTATGAGCAAGTTAAAGATATTTTGGTTAGAATAAGTTATATAAACCCCGAACTTCTGAACGCCTATAGGTGATCTATGAAATTAGTGCGTTTCGGTCAAAAAGGAAAGGAAAAGCCGGGCTTGTGGAAGGCCGGCAACATCGTAGATCTGACAAAAATTTTTCCGGACATTCCCGATATCGGTGAAGCTTTTTTCAGAGAAGGCTGGTTCTCAAAGGTTTCCCGGGTTACGGCGGAAGGTGAAAATATACAAGAGCGCCTGGGAAGCCCGGTTGATCGTCCTTCAAAAATAATCTGCCTTGGAAAAAATTATGCAGAGCATGCCAAAGAAGGCGGTTTTGATAATCCGGAGACGCCGGTGTTATTCTGTAAAACACCGAATGCCTTAAGCGGCCCTTTTGATCCTATCATGCTCCCCATAAGCAGCGGGCAGGTGGACTGGGAGGTGGAACTGGCAGTCGTCATCGCCAAAGAAGGCAAACGGATAAAGCGTAAAGACGCCTTGGATTATATTGCCGGATATTGTGTCATGAATGACGTGTCCGGACGAGAAGCCCAATTTTCCGACTCCCAGTGGTTCCGCGGGAAATCCTTTGACACCTTTGCGCCAACCGGACCCTTTATTGTTACCCCGGATGAAATCGGAGATATACACAACTTGAGGCTAACCGCCATAGTCGACGGAGTTGTCATGCAGGACGGTAATACCAAGGATATGATTTTTGATATCCCCACCCTAATAGAAAATATCAGCGAAGATATAACCCTGATCCCGGGAGACATTATCTCCACCGGAACGCCCGCCGGGGTCGGAATATTCAGGGATCCGCCGGTGCTTCTGAATCCCGGCAGCGTAGTTGAATGCCGCATCGAAAAAATCGGTTCGATCATCAATGAAGTTGTAAAACCCTAATCTGAACAAGCCGGAACCAAAAAATATTTGCCACAAAGTCACAAAGACACAAAGGGAATATTTTATTATTTTTTTCTTTGTGCCTTGGTGTCTTAGTGGCAAGATGAAAAAAGTTTTGCCACTAAAAATACGAAGTCGTTTTGGGACTTTTTACGACGCCATCAATATTTTGCATCGGCATATTCTACCCATCCCCCGGCTGTCACCAGCGCACGGTCAAAGTCGGATATTGAAAAGGATATATCCTCTTGCTTTCCATTAGCTGAAAAGGTAAAGACATTTTTTTCAAGATCCGTTTCAACATGGGCTTCGCGGCCTGCATAGTTTACAAACAGATGGTCGATGACTGCCACCGGCAGTTCCACGGCCATCATACCGCAGTTGAACATGTTTTGCCTGAAAATTCTGGCAAAGTTTTCAGCGATGACCAGACTGATGCCGTTCACCTCCAGTGCCCAGGGGGCGTGCTCCCGGGAAGACCCGCACCCGAAATTAGCTCTTGTAACGATAACGCTATTCCCTTCTAAATCCCGTTGTGCAAACCCTTCGAGTTTAAGATCTTCTAAAAGATGGGGCCCTAACGGCTCTTTGGATACTTCTGAAAGGTATTTGGCAGGTATAATCTCATCTGTATTAATATCTGCGCGATTGAGAAAGAGCACTTTTCCTTTGAAATTTTTCATCATTACCCCTTGTATAATCCTGATTGAGATTTAGCGCTCAACTGAGGTATAGGCTCGAATTCGTGATGTGCCCGGCAATAGCGGTAGCAGCGGCGGTTGCTGGGCTCATGAGGTGTACCATCCCGCCCTTGCCCATCCGGCCGCTAAAATTCCGGTTTGTTGTGGCAGCACATACTTCACCTTCTGCCAGAACGCCGTTGCTCATGCCCAGACAGGCACCGCAGGTTGGATTGGTGACACAAAAGCCAGCATCCATAAACGTTTTCAGAATACCTTCTTCCATCGCCAGGCGAAAGATATCCGTTGTGGCCGGTGAAACAACACCCCGGACCCGGCGGCTGATTTTCTTTCCTTCAAGCACCCGGGCGGCAACTCTGAGATCCTCGATCCTGCCGTTGGTACATGAGCCGATATATATCTGATCAACTTTGCTGCCTTCCATCTCCCTTACCGGTTTTACCTGGTCAGGCTTATATCCAAAACTCACCAGCGGTTCCAGATTGCTAACATCATGATCAATCACCTGATCGTAGTGCGCATCCGGATCAGAAGAAAAGATTTTAAACGCTTCCAGCGCCTCTTGCTTGGAGGAATACTCACCTTTGACAAATTCCCATAGATATTCCACTGTTGTCATGTCCGGTTGGCAAATGCCGCAGGTCCCTCCGGCTTCAACCGCCATGTTACAGAGGGTCATGCGGGACGCCATGCTCATGGTATCCACAACCGGCCCGGCAAATTCTATGACCTTGTTGGTGGCACCGTTTACACCCAGGCGACCAACAATTGAAAGAATTAAGTCTTTGGCATAAACGCCCTCGGACAACCGGCCGCGGATGTTAATTTTGATGGTTGACGGATAGCAAAACGCACAAATGCCTTTGAGAATTCCTACCTCCAGGTCTGTTGTTCCGACACCGGCGGCAAAGGCTCCGAAAGCACCGTGGGTACAGGTATGAGAATCTCCCATGATGACCGTATACCCGGGACGAACAAATCCTTTTTCCGGAAACAAGACGTGGCAAACGCCGTTTCTGCCGATGTCAAAGAAATCCCGTATTTCATGGCGCCGGGCCCAATCTCTAAGGATTTTGCCCTGCAGGGCTGTTTTTGAATCCTTTGCCGGTGAAACATGGTCGATCACGACTTTGATTTTTGTGGCATCAAACACCCTGTCTTTGTTACGCCTGACCAAATCATTGATCGCAACCGGTGTAGTAATCTCGTGACAAAATACTGCATCCAGCCGGAGAATATAGATATCTTCTGCGGGGCTGTCCACCCGGTGAGCGGCAAAAATTTTTTCAGCGATTGTTTTTCCCATATACCCTCCAATAGGCGTTAACAGGTTCAGGGTTCAGAAGTTCAGGGTTGTTTTTTTGTTAACCTTTACTGTCGGCGTTCACAGGTTCAGAGTTCACCGTTCAGCCTGCGACGAGCTCAGCCGAGTCGGGTTACCTTTCTTTCGTTGTACTTGCTCGTAAGCCAGCAAGTACTTGATGAAACTTTCAATGGCAGCACAGGTGCGCCCGGCATGATCATACACAGTCTGACTCAGCATTCGTTATGTATTGTTGATCCAACGCTACGTAAAGCTCAATCTGGACTTCAGTGCTCAGATTTGTGGCGAACACAAAACCTCTGAACTCTGAACCTTTGAACCTTTGAACTTTTGAACTTTTGAACCCTGAACCTTTGAACCCTGAACCTATGAACCTGTGAACGGTTGCTCGGAAACTTTTAGTCGGTGTCCGTTTTCAATACTGCCAGAAAAGCCGACTGAGGAATCATTACCTGGCCTACCATTTTCATGCGCTTTTTTCCTTTTTTTTGCTTTTCTAAAAGCTTGCGCTTGCGCGTTACGTCACCTCCATAACATTTTGCAGTAACATCCTTTCTAAAAGCTGAGATTGTCTTACGGGCAATAATGTTACCGCCGACGGCCCCCTGGACGGCTATTTTAAACATCTGTCTGGGGATTTCATCTCGAAGTTTTTCACACACGCGCCTGGCGCGCTCAACCGCCCTGTCTTTATGAACCAGTTGGGAAAGGGCGTCCACTCGTTCTCCATTTATCAGAATGTCCAGCTTTACCAGATCAGTCTCTTTATAATCTTTCAGTTCGTAGTCATAGGAACCATACCCTTTGGTAATCGATTTTAGCCTGTCGTAAAAATCATAAACAACCTCAGCAAGTGGTAGTTCAAAAAACATTTCCAGGCGATTGCTCGTAAGATATTGATAGTTGGTGCTGCTGCCACGGCGATCCAGACAAAGTTTCATAACCGACCCCATGTAACGATCAGGGGTAATTATCGAGGCACGGATAAACGGTTCCATCGTGCGCTGAATTTTTGTAGGATCCGGATATAAAGCCGGATTGTCAATGATTAACGTTGAATCATCATTCATAATAAGCTGGTATTGCACTGAAGGTGCCGTCATTATCAAAGATAGGCCATATTCGCGTTCAAGCCGCTCCTGCACAACTTCAAGGTGCAGAAGTCCCAGAAAACCACAGCGGAACCCAAAACCCAAGGCCACTGAAGTGTCTTTTTCATAAATCAGGGAGGCGTCATTGAGCTTGAGTTTTTCCAGGCCGGCCGCCAGTTCCTCGTATCCGTCCGTCGCCACCGGATAGATCGAAGAAAAAACCACTGGTTTGACTTCCTTGAAGCCGGACATGGGCGCTGCGCATGGCCGGTCTCTTAAAGTAATTGTATCCCCGCAGCGGGTATCGCTGACCGTTTTTATGCCGGCAATCAAATAGCCGACCTGCCCTGCTGAAATCTGTTTTTGCGGAACCTTTGCGATTTGAAATATACCGACTTCTTCGACCTTGTAAGCGGCGTTATTGGACATAAAGGTGATAACATCTTTGACTTCCACTCTCCCCTGAAAGACGCGGAAGTGAACGACAGTGCCGCGATAGGGATCATAATGGGAGTCAAAAATCAATCCTTTCAGCGGTGCTTCGGGATCGCCGGCAGGTGGCGGCAGATCTTTTACAATGCTCTCAAGGACCTCTTCAATTCCAATACCCTCTTTGGCTGAGGTTAGTATCGCGGCTTCAGGGTCGAGCCCCAGATCATCCTCTATCTGTTGTTTTGTGCGTTCAACATCGGCTGAAGGCAGGTCTATCTTGTTGATTACAGGTATTATTTCGAGATTGTGCTCCAGGGCGAGGTAGAGGTTCGCCAGAGTTTGAGCTTCCACACCCTGGCTGGCATCTATCAGAAGAAGGGCACCTTCACATGAAGCCAGCGCCCGCGAAACTTCGTAAGTAAAATCCACATGCCCCGGGGTGTCGATGAGATTCAGCATGTAGGTTTGATTATCTTTGGCAGTATAAGGCAGGCAGATCGTCTGGCTTTTTATAGTGATACCCCGCTCCCGCTCAATATCCATAGTATCGAGGATCTGATCTTTAAAGTCTCGATCCAGCACAACGTTAGTCGCCTGGATAAGGCGATCGGAAAGTGTAGATTTGCCGTGATCAATATGTGCAATAATACTGAAATTACGTATATTTATCATATTTTGTATTTACTATAGATCTTGTCAAGGGTCAAGGCGCTCCGAGGAAACATCCGAAAAGCCGTTAAATATACAGCGGCTTTTCTCCGGCAGGGTACACGGAGACCTTTGCAAAAAGTCCCGCTTAAAGTCGGCTGCACAGGTTCAGAAGTCGGTTGACACGATCTGCCTTTCCAATTATATTGATAGATTGAATTAGCAAACCTGTTTTATTATCAGATCGTTTGGGATTGTGTCAACCCCGGCTTAAATGCAGACGCAACTTTTTTACCCAACGAAATTGGGCGACCAAAAAAATGAATGAACATATATTAATAGTTGATGACGATAAAGATATCAGAGACTCGATGCATGAATTCATGGAGAAAGCCGGATTCAATTCCCTCACAGCTTCAAGTGCGGAAGAAGCGCTTAAAATATTAAAGAAAAGCCCTGTGGAAGTCGTTATCACAGATATCATTCTGCCCGGCCAGGACGGCCTTGAACTCACCGACTTGATTAAAGAAAATTGTGATATAGATGTCATTGTCATGACGGGCCACAGTGACAATTATTCTTATGAAGAGGCCATCAATAAAGGCGCAAGTGACTTTATCTTTAAACCGGTGCGTTTAGAAGAAGTGCTGCTGAGATTGAAAAGAGTTTTAAGAGAGCGTCAACTCACTAAAGAGCGCGTGCAAATCTTGGGAAAACTGGAAAAGCTCGCCATAACAGACGCCCTTACCAAACTTCACAATTTAAGGCACTTTTATAACCAGCTGGAAGTAGAAGTTGACCGGGCCAACCGTTATGGCCATTCTCTTGGACTTCTGCTTTTGGACATCGATCATTTTAAAGTTTACAATGATACGTATGGGCACCTTGAAGGCGACAAGGTGTTAATTAAACTTAGCCAAACAATGCGCTCATGTCTCAGGACAATGGATTCCGCCTACCGCTATGGGGGAGAAGAATTTACTATTATCCTGCCTGAAACTGGCGCTGAAGAGGCCAAAACAGCTGCCCACAGAATTAGAAAAGCAGTAGAGGCCGAAAAGTTTTTTCCAGAGCCGAACAAGCCTTGTCAGGTAACAATAAGCATCGGTGTTACTGAATATTGTAAAGAAGAAGAGTTCGCAGACTTTATCAAAAGAGCTGACAAAGCAATGTACCTTTCAAAACAGGCCGGCCGCAACAGAGTCTCCTCATTGTTCGCAGAACAAACCTGATGGCGTCGTAAAAAGTCCCATCTACGGCGTTGTAGTATTTTTTCAGACACTCGGCATACTACATGTATAGCCTCGTTCCTGAAAAAATACTACGCCTTGTATATGAACCTTTTTACTTAGCCATCTATAGTTGAATTCGTGCCTTTTTACGAGATCATCAAACCTGACCATGGCTAACAATTAGAATCACTATGCCAGACATTACTTTCTTGGTTAACCCGACCCCCTATCAGATCCAGCAGATCATCGCCCTCTACCGCATGGAAGAGTGGTGGACCGAAGAACCCTATAACCCTGATCATGTGGTTCGGATCGTCGCCGGCAGCCATTGCTTTGTGATTGCGAGCATTGAGGACCAAATCGTCGGCATGGGGCGGGCTATCAGCGACGGGACCAGCGACGCTTATCTTCAGGATGTCACTGTAAAACAAGATTACCGGGAGCAGAAGATCGGCAAAAAAATTGTAAAGGCTTTAGTGTCACGTCTCAATAGAGACGGCCTAGAATGGATTGGCCTGATTGCAGAACGAGGTTCAAGTGGCTTTTACAAACGGCTTGGATTTAAGGAGATGTCCGATTCCGTCCCCATGCTGAAAGTTACACCATGAAATTTAAACCGATAGTTCCATCAGATTTTCCGAAACTAAAAAAATTTTTTCAGCGGCAGCGATACAGGCTTTGTGTCTATTCGCTCCCTTCAATTATCGCCTGGAACAGCACCGAGTTTCAGCCTTACGCCGCCGTTGACGGAAAGTCTCTGATAGTAAGCGGCGAATTTGCCACCCGCATAGAATATCGGCACCTGATGCTCCCGGTTTCGCTGTCAAAGGATTACCCGCCCCGGCAGCTCCACGATCTTGCTGTTAAATTAAAATTTGATAAATACTGGTTCGTTCCCGAGGATTATCTTCAGCAGTACGGCAAAACTCTGGTCGAAAATTTTTTTGAGATTAAAGAACAAAAAGATTTTGAAGACTACATTTATGCTACTGATGATCTGGCACTGCTTAAAGGCAACAAATATTCCAGAAAAAGGAACCTGATCCATCAGTTCGAAAGATCGTATGTCGATAGAGGCAGAGTAACAATAGAAAGGATGGCACCTTCGTTTATATCTGAATGTATTGATTTTCATGAAAAGTGGTGTGAAGAACGCAATTGCGATATGGAGGAGGATGGAGAAATTTTCTGTGAAAAGCAGGCCGCCATAAACACCATTGAGAATATAGACCTTTTTGAACTTGATGGTATTCTGCTGCGTATCGACGGCGAGATCAACGCATTTGGGATCGCCTCACGCCTCACAGAGAATATGGGGGCTCTGCATTTTGAAAAGGCTTTTGCAAGCATCAAAGGGCTTTACCAGTTTTTTGACAGGGAATGTGCCCGGCGCCTTTTTACAGGGTTGACCTACATCAATAAAGAAAGTGACATGAACGTTCCGGGTATTGCCAGGGCCAAAAAATCCTATCACCCGGTCATGACCGTTAAATCTTACGTGCTTACCGTACGGTAGTTAGTGTCCATTCATAAATGGCCCTTTTTGCATTAGATTTTAAATCCGTTTTTCAGGCACACCGATTTTTTTTAAAATTATTCCCATGAGGCAAAATTTTGTAATTCCGGACTGAAAAAGGTTAAGCCCCACAAAGGCGGTGAAAAAGAACCAGTAGGGATGAACCCATATGCCTAAAGACAGGCTTACTACAATAAATGTGCCTGCAATTGTGTGAACCCAGTCATTAACAGTCATGATCAAACCTCCTATACATTTTCACCTTAGAGCCCTCGCAACGCTGAGATCACTGAGGGCTTGTTCGTTTACATTTATCCTTAGTAGACAACGAGATCGCAACTTGCACCCCTTTTATCAAAAGCTCCAGCGTACTCCTGCATGCGCATTGGTATTATCCTGAAACTGTCCGAAGAATGTGTAGTCGTCTTTGCCGGCAAATATATTGGCGCCGACTTCCATGGCCCACTGGTCGGTCACCTTGTAGTGGATCTTGGGGCGGATATATCCATCCTGATCCGAGGGGGAATAATAGGTAAACAACGACAGCCTCAGATTCTGGTTCATCAGCAGTTTGGTCAGGCGCAAGGTAAAAACATGCCGGACTTCATCCTTGGGCGCCGTGCCGGCTGGAAGCGTACTTTTGTAGCTATCATACTTTTGCATCCATTCCTGATAATACTGGAAACCGCCGGTAAAATCAGAGGCCAGCTCCCGTTCAAAACCGGCTAACGTTCGTATTTCGCTGTTGCGAACCAGAGCATCGTCACCATCACGGTCATCACGCGAATCGTAATAGCCAATTTCAAGGTTGCCGATACCGCCCCAAAGTGCTCCCCTGGCACTGGCCCCGTAAGCCGACAGCCTGGGATACCACAGTTTAGCTTCCTTTGAGTCCAGTCCTTCCGGTGTTTTCCAGAAACCGCTATAACCGTACAGACCTAATTCAATGCCGGTTATGTTTTTTGATACCCGCGCCGCAAATTCACTATCCTTAAAGTAACTGTTGCGCTCATGATCGGTAAAGATGAAATCCTGGCCGGCTCTCCGGCCTAACATGGAATTCCAGTAGGAAAGTCGGGTGCCGTCAACATACCGGGAGGCATTGAACACCGGTGAATATATCAAGTCGATATCGAACAGATCAAAAAACAAACTACCCTTAATTGCGTCTGAAGGTGCCTTCAGGTATTCATCGTCACGGCCGATGAAAAATGACTGCCAGTCTTTGGGGAAAAGGTCGTTAATGAACAGAAGATCGCCCGTGCCCCAAGTAAGGGTCTGTCGTCCTATTTTTAAATCCATGAAATCGAGCGGCGAAAAAGCGAAGTTCAATTCCCGCAGTTCCGCATAAGCCTTTTCCTCTACCTGATCACCGACCAGATCCCCCTTTAGCTTGATAACGCCCCAGTCGGCATCCTTGCTTACATCAAGCTGCATTCGCATCTCGGAAATGGAACTGTCTTTTTCATAGGGATCGTCCCGTAGCCGCCAACCCTGACGCCCTTCGATAAAGCCGTTAAGGTCGACTCCGTATTTATCATAAAGCCGGTCCTGTAAAGGAGACGCATTGACCGCCATAGGAAAGACCGCCGGAACTAAGATGATAAATATAAATATTGAGATCAGACATGGTCTGCTCATCATCCAGCACCTTTTTCGATATATTTAGACAGGATTTACAGGATCTTCAGGATTTTCTTTTCTTCTCCAATTTATTTTCTGACTTCACGCGGCGGGCGCCGCAGGTAGCGTTCCGTAAAG
Source organism: Candidatus Desulfatibia sp. (assembly GCF_036446775.1). Classification (NCBI taxonomy): domain Bacteria; kingdom Pseudomonadati; phylum Thermodesulfobacteriota; class Desulfobacteria; order Desulfobacterales; genus Candidatus Desulfatibia; species Candidatus Desulfatibia sp. Next base: position 2,330 of record NZ_JAZFTO010000314.1, on the reverse strand, counting down.
ATCCGGTCCTTTAAGCCGATATTATATTTTATGTTTTTAAATACAGAGACCGTTGCACCTCCTGATGCCAGATCTCGCACCCGTGCCTTTACCACGGTTGGAAACCCCTGGATATTTTTAATCTCCAGGGACTCCACCTCGCGGTATTTGCGGCCGTCTTTGTCATGATATTCAGCCTTAACCAGCATGAAGTTTTGTTTATCCACCCAGACAGTGTAATAGGAAAACTCAACGCCGGCCGGATCCTTCGGGGTGTTTTTGAGCACATAATAATCAGCGGTTGTTTCGACCAGTTCATGGATATCCTCTTTAACGGAACGGCCCGACACATCCTCATACAAAAAATGAGACCCCACAAAACTGGTGCGCTTATCCGTTGCAACGATCCGTTTTACAAGATCCAATGCCGGCAGGTAAAGCCAGCGGTCATCATCCTTGTCAATATACTTATGGACCATGAAGACCATTTTCCTGACATCGGACGGCTTTTTAAAATAAACATAGAATTGCTGCTGACCGCCGTCGACCACATCGCGCCGCAGGATGACAAATTCCCGTTTTCTGGTGCGGCCCTGGGCGTCGGTTATGGTCATGATCACTTCGGCCCGACCATCATCTCCGGCGTAATAAGCCGCCAGATTGGCCCTCTCGATGATCTCATCCACGGTCGGCGCCTCGGCAGCTTGCAAAGAAACAGTCAATAATACACCTAACAGTCCGATAACAATCATTGCTGATCTCTTCATAACCTCACTCCTTAATAAATTTGAAAAGCCGTTTTTCTAATATTTGGATCAAAGCCGGCAGGATCAACATAGTGGCGATTCCGGAAATGGCCATGATGCTGGCCAGAAATATACCGACGGTCTGGTACGGTACCAGCGGAGCCGCCAGCAGCGGTGTAAAACCGACGGCAATGACGACAATATTCCTACTGATGGCCCGGGCCGGTTCTTCAAACATTTCTTTAATGCCCTCCTTCCAGGAACCGGCGCGCTTATAGGCCATACGAGACCGTTCCAAAAAATGAATGGCAAAGTCGACGGCCAGACCCAGGGTAAGCGAGGACAGAATCGCCACCGGCATGTCGTAATCTTTGCCTGCCAGGCCAATTATGCCGTAAATTGCGGCTATGGTAACCGTCAGCGGCACCATCGCCAGCAATCCCCACAGGGGCGAGCGGAACAGAAAGGCCATCATTACAAAGACAACCGCGAAACTGCTCAGAAACGACTTGAGCATACCGGCGACCATTTTGTTCTGCCACACCACGTTTATATAGGTCAGGCCGGCCCACTGATGCTTCATAGGTACGGGCGGCGGATTATCGGCCATGAATCGATCCACCGCCATGATAACCTCTTCCATGTCCTTGTTATCCCCGGTTTTTAACTGCACCCAGATATTGGCTTTTTTGTAATCAGGGGTAACCAGGTGCCAGAGGTCATCGGGCTTGTGGCTGTTCTGGAAGGAAATCAAGGTCTGGGCCACGGCATTGGAGGTGTCCGGCACCCTGTAATAGGCCGCATCGGCCTCGAAAAGCTCCAGATATACTTTCTTGACCACATCGGTAATCGAATTGCTTTTACCGACCACGCCTGATTGCAGCAGATGGGACTGCAACTCCGCCACATACCTAAGAACTTCCGGCTGCTTAAAGAGCTGGTCTCGATTGCGTATCTGATCGATTATGTCCAAACCATCGGCCCAGAAATCATACGAATCATCATCGGCCGTATCCATTTTTGCTTCCCAAAGCTCGACCAGCAGACTCATAAACTCATTTGCCGTCGTGCTGTTGTCAGCAGCCTGTTCTATCAGAGCCTCGGCCTCGGACATCTTTACGCCGGGTGTTTTGTCGGCCATAATGCCGGTCAATGCATCTTGGGTGCGTGCGGCTAACTCGGTAAGACTCAAGTCATGCTCGACCCCTTCCAGAACCAGGTAGGCTTCGTAAGTGCCGCCGAAATGTTTGTTTAAAACCCGGTCCGCCACCCGGATGGGGTGACTCTTTTTAAACCATTTGACCGGATTGTCATTGATTTGGATCTTGCTGATACCATAAACGGCTCCCATCAAGATTGCCATGGTCAATATCACAATCATTTTAGCATGCCTGTACGTAAAATTGCCCAGCAAGGGCAGATGCCGGGAAAGAAACGAGCCGTTCCGACCATCTTTTGACGATTCCGCAACAATCCCGAAAGCGGCCAGACCTTCCTCCTTCATCAGCATCACATAGGCCGGGATAAACAGTATGGTCAGCAGCCAGGCCAACATAATGCCGAAAGCAACAAAAAGTCCAAAAGCCTGCACCGGTGGAATGGGCG
>NZ_JAZFTO010000313.1:0-4526 GCF_036446775.1 Candidatus Desulfatibia sp. | reverse complement strand
TCTTGAATAGTGATTAAGTTATGATGTTCACAATTCAAGACGCGACACTAAACATCTCTTTGTCGGTATCTGGAGTCTCCAAGCCGACCGGCGGATTGTTGATCCGCTTTTTCCAATGGATCAGTCATGAAAAATTCTCCTATCGAATCCACTCTATTTTTACCAAGCGTTCTACATTTTTAAATTCTGGATCACCGGTAACGATGGTTGCATTTTGCTCGATGGCACAGGCTACAACAAAGCAGTCGGCGTAAGATAACGGGTAATCCGCCTTAATCTCTGCCGCCTGATAAACCAGGGGGTTGAGAACCGAAAGCACTTTAAATTCAAGCTGATGGATACGGCCCAATATTTCCAGTTTCCTGCTGTCACCAAAACGCTTCTTGGTCAAATAGATAATTTCTCCCAAATTAATTACACAAATCAGACGGTCGATATTTTGTTCTCTACTTTTTTTCAGAATATCGTAAACAATCTTGGCCCCTTTTTCATTTTGGAAAAAGACCAGCAGGACATGGCTGTCAAAAAGATAACCTGATTTCATCCAGCAAAGTCCTTTTTTCTCTCATCCAAAAGCTCTTTAGATAGTGATGGACGCTTTGGAAGGCATCCCATGGCATCTTCGGCAGGATTTTTGACCGGCGGAACCAAATAGATAAGGTTGCCGTATTCAAAAATTTGCAAAGCGTTGCCAGGATGTATATTATATTTTTTACGGATCGAAGCAGGGATTACGATTTGCCCCTTTGTTAATACTTTAACAGTGTTCATAATAGCCACCTCTGAAAGTTATACGTTTTTAAAAAATGTATAACAAAATGATCCCCGCGTCAAATATTATGCGGTTTCTTTAGCTTAACATGGATTTCGCATCCCGTTTGAAGAAGAATTTGAAATCTTTATCCCTATGTTTTAATTTCATCCCAAAAAACATCAAGCTTTTCTTCAGCATCGATTAAGCAAAGATTCATACTTTTGATATTTTTAGCTTCACTGACGCGTTTTTTTATAGTTCTTAAAGAATAAAGAGATTTGTTTCTTAAATCTTGACCGGCTTTATGAGCATCAAGATGTGCTTTCGTTTCTTCAATCATATTGTCAATTATTGCCGACAATGCGACACGACATTGTTGAGTCATTTTTTTTTGCAATGTTTTTGCTTCTGCAATCATGTTATAAGGAGCCGACGACGACAAAATCTGTTTGAGTTTTTCAAAACCTGCCACGATATCCGCATCTTTTATGAATTCTGACAAATTGTCGTTAAAGGCTTCAAACGATTGAATCAGGCTTTTCCAAAAATCAATATGCTGGGTATAAAATTCTGATATTATCTTCACATCATCGGATAATTTGAGGACTCTTTTTTTGTTATCATAAAAAGCATTGATCAGAGAAAATGAGTCCAGCTTGACAGATATCTTTTTAATAAAACGTATACAATCATCGATCTCTTTCTCACACGGGAAGAAAGGCTTTTGTGCAGCAGATTTACATGATTTTAATATAACTTCCCAACCCTTTATTTTCTTGGCTAAAAGCCTTGCAAATTCATATTGATCATCACAATCATCAAAGCCTTTTTCTTCGGACAGCTCCTGGTATAAATGTTTCACATCTTGAAATACTGAATTAGTAACCGACTTATTTGGAACTATTTTTACACTCTGCTCTATAGATTGTATTAAAGCCTGCTTAACTTTATGCGGTACAAGATTTTTTTCATCTACTCTAAAATGAAATTTTAAATCTTCTGCAAGCCAAAAAACATTTTGTATTATTGTAAAGTCTAACAAATCATGCACTTCTCTTACATATTGAACAAACTCATCTAAAACAACATATCCATATTTTTCAATCTGATTTTTTATGCAAGACATAACGACGGCTTGTTCTTTGGCCTTATCTTTTTCAAAATCAAACAGAAGTTGCCGATGCCCCAGCTCAACATTTTCAATATCTTGTTTTTTCACGATCTAACATCCGCAGTTGTTGACTATTTTTTTCTTTTCTGCTCATCGCAGATTTTTTCTTTTATTAAACGCTGAAAAATAACGAAATCCCTCATCTCGTTTCAGAGAAAAGAGGGATTTTCGATGCTTCAACTGTCATGATGATCCTTTTTTAGGTTCAGGTAATTATGAAGGCATAGCAAAATAACCAAAAATTAAATAAATAGTCAAGAATATTCATAAAATCAAACGGCTAAGTGTTTGTTAGAGCACATAATAAAACAGCGCTGGTGTCAATTGTTTTCCGTTTACAGGTATTCTTTGACGCCTTTGAAGCTACGGCGGTGGATGGGGCAGCAGCCGTGTGCTCTGATCGCGGCCTTGTGGGCCTTGGTGGGATAGCCTTTGTGCTGGGAAAATCCAAACTGGGGGTAGTCCTGATGGTATTTTGCCATCATGCGGTCCCGGGTTACTTTGGCAACGATAGATGCTGCCGCAATGGATATGCTCAAGCTGTCACCTTTGCGGATCGGCTCTTGGGGCAGGTCGGATGCAATGCGGAAGGGGCCGTCGATCAGCAGATAGTCCGGTTGGGCGTTAAGATCTTTAAGAGCGAGAACCATGGAGAGGCGGGCGGCTTCCAGGATATTGATACGATCAATTTCCGAGGGGCCTACAATTCCGGTGCCCACAGCAACAGCGTGATCATAAATTTTATCGAAAAGGTAATCCCGTTTTTGGGGGGTTAATTTTTTGGAATCGTCGATACCGAGAGGCGGTAAAGAACCGGGGAGAATCACCGCTGCAGAAACAACCGGACCGGCCAGCGGGCCCCGGCCGGCCTCATCAATGCCCGCAATTTGTGAAAAGCCTTTTTTAGAGGCCTTTTTTTCGAAAAACCACAGATCCACTTTCATTGCATTCTGAGGAAACCCGGCTCATTGCGACATATCAGAGAAGATTACCTCTTCAGAGATAATGAGTTAAAAATTCGAAGTACGAAATCCGGAGTTCATGAGACGGGAAGCTAGGTGTAGCGGCGCTCCTTAATCCTCGCGGCTTTGCCTCTGAGTTTGCGCAGGTAATAGATTTTAGCCCGGCGAACACGGCCGCGAGTAACGACTTCGATTTTGTCGATGACGGCAGAATGAAGCGGGAAGATACGCTCGACACCAATACCGTATGAAACTTTCCGTACGGTAAATGTAGCGTTCGTTCGGCCGCCGCGTTTGCTGATGCAAACACCCTGGAAGACCTGAATACGCTCTTTTTCACCTTCCTTGATTTTCACATACACTTTAACCGTATCACCTGCGGCAAAATTGGGCAGGTCAAGCCGCATACTCTCTCTTTCCAATTGATGTATTGTTTCCATTTTGATCCCTCACAAAATAAAATCGCTAAACGATTTTATATAACGCGACTTCGTCGTTAAAATTAGTTATTAAGATATTAATTTATAAAATCGCTAAACGATTTTATTTTATGTTCCAAACAACCGGTCCAGGATGACGGCTGTCGCCGACCGCACCGAAAGATGATTATAATCTGTATTTCCCATTACCGGATCAAGAATATAATCGGCATCAGCAATGCAATCGTTTGTCAGCCCCCAGGCCGTCCCAAAAATCAAAAGATAAAGGTCGCCGTCGTTGAGCATTTGGCGAAACCTGCCGAAGCTGATGTTCCCGGGACTGTGCTTGGCGCTGGTTACAACCGTTTTTGGAGTATATCCACCGCTGTCGCGGATATGATCGACAACCTCATCCAGCGAATTTTTAAGACTAATCAACTCCAAGGCTTCGCGCCGTTTCGGATTATACGTTGCGCCAACCCCTTTTACCCAATGATCGACGATTCTTTCGACAAGTTCCTGCTGATCCGCAAGCGGTGTAACCACGTAAAATGATCGTACTCCGTAAGTCTTTGCAGCCCTTGACATATCGTGCAGATCGAGGTTTGTCACAGCCGAGGCTATGACGTCACCGTTTTTGTTGATTACCGGATAATGTGTCAGAGCTACGTACAGATTGGTCGGATATGAGTTTTTCAATATCGCGGCACCACTTTTTAAAAATTTCTATTTCCGGCTCGCTCAAAGGGCGGCCTTTTAAAAGATCCTTTCTTTTTAGAAAGGTTCTTATAAGCGATGTCTCCAACCTCCATTTTTCAATCTCTTTATGGTTGCCTGACAGCAGCACCTCGGGAACCTCTGCGCCTTCGAAAACTCTGGGCCTCGTATATTGGGGGTGCTTCAATACACCGTCTGAAAACGAGTCTTTTGCGGCCGAATCTTCACCGCCGAGGGTGCCTGGGATCAAACGGGTAACGGCGTCAATGATGACCATGGCCGCCAGTTCACCGCCGGTCAACACATAATCCCCTATGGAGATTTCATCATCGATGAATTCGTGGCAAATGCGCTCGTCCACCCCCTCATAACGGCCGCAAACCAGAATAAGTCCTTCAGATGATGCTAATTCTTGTGCCAGGTTCTGGTTAAAGCAACGACCCTGCGGCGTCAGCAGAATCCTTCTGGAATACGGCGCTTGCTTTGCGGCCGCCCGCATGGCG
>NZ_JAZFTO010000312.1:0-9503 GCF_036446775.1 Candidatus Desulfatibia sp. | reverse complement strand
GAATTTAATTTACTCCATTTGAGATAGGTGCACCCCTATGGGGTGAAATCAAAGCCTGGTCCTCTGGGCCTCCGGCTCCGCTTCCAGCCCGTAGGGCTTACAGGCCGGAGGGTAGAGCCTACGCCTCGGAGAGCCAGGATTCTTTACTCATCCTGCCAGTCTTCACCCCATTCCTCTACAGCCGCGGACTCTTTTGCTAAAACATCTAACCTGACAGCCTGAACCTTGCGATAAACTTTGTTGTATTCCTTTACCTCACCGTTGACCGTTAACAAATCGTTTTCAATAGAGATGCCGAAGAGGTCTTCGTTCTCCCTCAGATACGGCAAAATCAGCTCCCAGTCCGCGAGACTCAAGTCAACGAACTCACCGCCGTTGAGCTGGTCATCCACCACTTTATGGTGAGGATCTCTCAAATAAATGGCGCCGCCGGATGCAAGTGAAAAAAGGTTGGAACCGGGATAAGGGGTAGCCTGGTCAACGATGTGGCCTGCTTCATCAAACTCCATACCGTTTAAAACCACAAAACCTCCGCCGTCGAGTGGATCACCGGCCATAAATGACTCGGCGAGGTAATCCAGACAGGTTCCGTTGATTACGACCCGGGGACGACCGACGGCGTTAACCAGGGGCCGGCCGGCGGCGTTACCCATCACATAAACGTCACCGCCCTTGGCGCCATACATGAATGTCTGGCCGACATCACCGTAGATAACCAGTTTGCCGCGTTTTATTATCTGGCCCAGTTGATCCTGGGCGTTATCATGAACATAAATCTCTACGCCGTCAATCCCTGAAGCCAGGTAGTCACCGGAGCTGCCATAAACATCTATTCTAACGCCGTCGGTTTCTTTTGATAGACCGCAGCCGCAAAATCGCTGCCCTTTGTAACCGTAGCAGATGAAACTTTTCCAGCCCATTTCATAGGCGGCGCACATCAGCCGTGCATCGCAATCTTCACCTTCAGGAGGGAATTCTTGGGCGTTAACAACCAGAATTTTCTCATCGGCGCCCGGAGACCGCAACGCATGGCGACTGGCCCAATCGATATAGCGATACATTCCGGATGCATCTTTCTTGAAGTTTGGCGAAGCATCGAAAATCGACGTCAGGCTGCTTCTTATAATCTGAAGTATTGAGCTGCGCTTTTTATCGCCGGTTGGAAAACGCCGATTGTTAAGAAACGTCAATACCTCAATGGCTTTGGCTTTGTTTCCGTCGCTGCTGCTTGCCAGCTTAACTATCTCTCGGCAAACATGATTGAATTCAGCATAATCCCAGTCAATGATATTATTAATACAATAGCCTGTCAAATCCGAGATGTCGTCAGACGCCAGGCCGTTGGCCACTATTTGTGAAATGTTTTCCGCACCTGACGGCCTTGAAAGCTCGGAAGTTATCTTGTAGTGCTTCTGATCCGGCGAAGTTTGAACGACGTCGCCGAATTTATTGGTGCAAACAAGCTCTTTTGAGCCGTCTCCCTTGCCGGAGTCTTTGACGGTGAAGATAAAAGCACCGCCATCCGTAGCACTGCCGCCGCGGGCATTCCAGTATTTATCGGCAATCGGACAAAACCGGCTGTCCTCTGCGGCCAGATTTTGCAAGGTAGCATCAATAGCCTGCTTTTCAGAACATATCAGACCAATCTGTACATCGCCTTCCTGCAGGGCAAAAACCTGCGGACGCAACATGGAAGTATCGGTGATGCCGATAAGCTGAAAGTAGTTATCATAAGGATTGTTGCGGGCGATGATAAAGAACCAGGGACCGTCAGGAGACGAATGAATATGAGCCGACTGGAGATAGCGATAAATATGCTGTTTTTCAGACGAAAGTAAATCAAAGTCGTATTCAGAGGTCGGCGCCAGGGCCTCTATAATATATTCCATGGGATACTCAAACGTACGGTTTAAAAGATCGAAAAGCAAGACCGAAACTTCGGTGTCGGTTAGAAATTGAGGAAAGATGTTATACTGTTTTAAGTATTCGCTGACCGCATGATAGTTGGCAAAATCACCATTGTGGACCAGAGCCTCATCCAAGCCGCTGAAGGGATGGGCGCCGCCGGGATGCCAGACCCGGCCCTTGGTGGGGTACCGCTGATGTGCAATCCAGCCGTGGGCTCTGAAATCTTCCAGAAGATAGTACTGGGTAACCTGCTCGGCATAGCCGACGATTTTCAGGATCATGATATTGCGGCCGTGCGACAGGACAAAGGCCTGCTGTCGGCCCAGCGAGGCATAGAATTTCTGATTGAGGCGGAAGGTATTTTGATAAATAAATTCGTCTTCAACCTTGCCGGAATCCATGTTCTGTAACTGATTTTCCTCGATAAAACGATCCAGGGCCTTTTTTTTGACCCTGACAAAATATTGCCAGACATCAGGGGGCTTAACTTCCAGGCCCTCTACTTGCCGGTAATCGTCTAAAGTGGGAATGCGCCTGGCTTTATGTACTTCCAGAAAAGGTTCTATGGCCGCGGCCTCCACCTCAGGACGGCAGGCGGGGTCGAGCAGGGCAACCTGCAACAGATAGTGCGTGTTTAGAACATCCTGAGTTACCCCCAGATCCTCAGCGGAAAGACCGACTGCGGCGATACCGCCGCCCTTGCCGTTACCGCGATTGTGCATTTGTACCGAGGGTTCATAAATATGGCGCCCGCGAATCGGTATCGAAGAGATAAATCCGGTTACCCCGCAGCCACCCTCTTCCGCAGACTTTTTAACAGGTATATCCCCGTGGGGTAATTTGGCCCTTGAAGCCAGAATTTTATCGATGATCGAATCAAAACCGTAATGCATTGTTGATCCGTCCTTTTAATAAAATCGTGTTACGATTTTATCTTTCATTTGAATTCCTCGCTGCTTGCAGCGGGGAATTCAAATTTAAAGAATCATTTTTACCTGCGGCGCCGGCTGGTACTTAACCCTTTGGTCTTCGTCCAGATAATCGAGATGCACCAGAAGATCGGTTCGACCCCTCAGTTCCTTAAAACTACGCAGTCCGTACTGCCTTAAAATTTCACACCACTGTTTGCGCCAGGCCATATACATGTTAACGATACGCTGTTCGGCCCATTCCTCGTTCATCATATATCCCAGCTCTTTATCGGTCGTTGCAATACCGCGTGCGCATCCGCGGCCGCTTTCGCAGTTGCCGCATCGAACGCACTCCAAGGCGACTAGTTCGGCGGTCCCGATGACAACTCCATCAGCCCCCAGGGCGATCGCTTTAACCACATCCATGGCATTGCGAATACCGCCGCTGGCGATCAGGCAAATTTCATCCCGAACACCTTCATTGATCAAAAACTGATGCACTTTGGGAACGGCGTACTCGATCGGCATGGCGATGTTTTTCTTGGCAATGTCCGGTGCAGCCCCGGTACCGCCGTAGCTGCCGTCCAAGTGAATAATATGCGCTCCGGCATAGTAAATTCCCACCGCCACCATATCCACATCCGTGGGCGTGGAAACCTTAACGGAAATCAATCCGCGGGGATTGATCTCTTTTATCCAGTCCAGGTGTTTTTTGTGATCCTCCACCGAGTAGACACTGTGAAACGGGAAGGGCGAGAACAGCGCAGTTCCTACCACCGTTTCTCGCATGGCAGCAACTTCGGGCGTCACTTTATCTCCCAGCAAATGCCCCCCTAATCCGGGTTTGGCACCCTGAGCATATTTCAATTCAACAACCGGTGCAAACAGAATTGTCTCCTCCCGCACCCCGAACAGACCGGTTGCTATCTGAGTGATAACATGATCGGCATACGGAACCAGTTCCAAAGGATATCCGCCTTCACCTGTGCAGGTCAAGGTATTTAGCCTTTGGGCTGCCCGCGCTCGGCCGACAATGACCGGCAATGCGGTGGAACCGAATGACATCCCGCCGCCGTAGCAGGGAATGGAGATGGTCTTTTCAAGGCGACCGTCGCCTCGTTTATTCAAATCGACACTGGTGTCAATCTCCTCGTCGGTCAGGTTCAGGTAGGCTTCGGGTTCCGGCAACCGAAATCGAATTTTGTCAAAACCACCACCGGAGTTGCCTAGATTGTACTCCACATCAACTATGGGCAGGTTTCCGGTTTCCGCCATGTCCCAGTGCCCGATCAGCATCTCCGCCGTCCAGCGATAATCCCCCAGAGTTTCCAGAAGCGGATTAATACGCAGTGCCAGCGCTTGTTCCGGACAACGATCAACACAGAAAAAATCATTCTTACGGCATGCAAAGCCGATACACCGGTGATCTTTGGGGCGTATTGGTTTAGAATAATTGTCATGTCTGAGGTGCACGCCGTAAGGGCACAACTCCGCACACAGGCCGCAGGAAGTGCACCGCAAGTTTCTTCGAATCGTATATTTGCCAATGGGATTGCGGAACCGCGACGGCACCTGTACAATCTCGGGCAACTTGATCTTGTCTGTTTTATTGAGCATTTATTATCCTAACCCTATAACTTTCCTGGGACCGAATATGGGGCCGAAACTCTCCATTTCCAAATCTTCAAACCACATGGAACGACCGACCTCGCCCCGCAGTCTCCTGACCTCGCGGATGCCCATGGCACCCATAACCTCAATAAGCTGATTGTGCCAGGCGCTCATCAGATTAATTATCCGCTGGCTTCCCCATTCCGGATCGATGTAGTCGTCCAATTTAACCGGACAAGTCAAACCGTTCCGGCAGCGATAACATAACCGGCATTCCAGGGCAATGGAAAGCAGGTTGTCCACAACCACGCCGTCGGCTCCGCAAATTATGGCTTTGGCCATGTGCTCGGCCATGGCGATTCCACCGGAAAAAACAAGATTCACCTTTTGCCTGACCGCACCATCAACCAGCTCAAGGTGAATCTCGCGAATCATTTCCTTTAAGAACCGGGGGTTTTCCGCATATAGCTCCCTGCCGTATGCATCGGCATAAAAATGGAAGGTGTCTGCACCGGTATTTGACAGTTGTAACGCGCGAGATGCGGCCCGGCCGTCCATGGGGATACGTACCATCAGAATAAGCTCCGGTTTTAAGCCCCGAATACAGGCAAAACTTTTCTCTATATCGAAAGTATATGCCAATTCCACCGCCCTGCTTTTGCGGATAAGGTGTTCGTAATACTTGAAATTGTCAGCGGTAAAACTAGGCACCAGATTTTCGGCATAGGGAAGCAAAGCCTCGGTGTAGTCTTCCGGACGAACAATCATCAGGGTACCCAGCCTGTGCGCCGCCTTAGCCGCCGATATCCGAATCTGTTCGCTGATGATTAAGTCGGCGGGCAACTGGAACATAAAAGGTACCGGAATCTCCAAAATAGGCGGCACCTCAACAGCCAAAGTAAAATCTTTATTAAACCTCAACGGCGTAATCCTGCGGGAGATTTCGATACAGGTATTGATATATTCGCGCCCGTGAATCCCGTCTCGGGTGGGGCGCACGATCTCAGACATATCTGTCCACATGGCGTCGAATCCGGCCCCTACAAAGGGACCGTTGTAGCCGGCACCTGAAACCGGAATCTTGCCGGTGTGAGCCTGGTACCAGAGTTGGCGGATAATATTGGCCCGCCAGTATTCGTCCCCCAGAGACCGATATTCGGGATTGATCACCCGCGAGAAGATGCCTTTGGTGCATTCCTGCACGCAACGAAAACAGCTCTGGCAGGTATACAGGTATTCGGGCTCATCCATAGTGCTGGCATGCTGATAATTCTCATTGAATATTCCATAGACGCACTCTTTCTTGACGCATTTACGGCAGCTTCCGGCGCAATCTTCCCGGAATTCAACCGTAGCGTACCTGCCGATGGGCGGAAACCGCGGCGGCATCGTTTTTATGGGAATGTGATACTTTGGGGGCATAAAACTCTCCGTTAGCTGTTTATTGTTTTTTTAGACAGGATCTACAGGATTCTCAGGATTTTTTTGCCTTTCCTGCAGAAAGGCAAAAACCTAAATCCCTCTTCGTCTTCGAGGGAGTTCATTGGGCTATAAAAACACAATGAAGAAGCGACATGATCGTTCGGCAACAATATCATCGGCCTTTTTGGCTTTCATTTCCCGCTGAAAGCGGGATTGGAGTTTTCTTCCTTCCATCAGGGAAGGAAGAAACACAAAAGATCCATGAAATCCTGTTAATCCTGTCTAATATAAAAATTACTATTCAGCCGAACCCACAACTTCCTTATTAAGATCCGTTATTTTGTTGATTAGCACATAACGCGCAACTAAAATCATCAATCATCAATCGTCAATCGTCAATCACTGGGGCCGTGGCATCAGACCGGCAGCCTCAACGATTTCTCCAACCATTTCTTCCCACTCTATGGCCATGATATGGATACCGTGAATACCGTCAATTGCACGCAGTTCTGCAATCGTTTCCAGACTGATTTTAATTCCTTCCGCGGCAGCCTTTTTCTTGGGAACACCAGCCATGCGTTTGATCAGTTCCCCGGGCATATCGATTCCGGCCACCTTTTTTGACATATATCTGGCCATGCCCTCGGATTTCAAAGGGGTAATGCCGGCCAGAATGTAGACTTTTTCGGTTAAGCCTTCTTCCCGGGCCATGGTCATCCATTTTTTAAATCGATCCATGTTGAAAACACACTGGGTCTGGATAAAATCGGCACCGGCATCAATCTTTTTGGCCAGCCGAATAACGCGGTATTCGAATGGATCGGCAAACGGATTGGCAGCAGCCCCGATAAACATACGCGGTGAACCGTTCAGCTCGAATCCGCTCATATCCTGGCCCTCTCGACGCATGGTACGGACCATACGGATCAGATTCATGGAATCGATATCGAACACGTTCATAGCATCGGGGTGGTTGCCAAAGATCTGATGATCACCGGAAAGACAGAGTATGTTTTGGATGCCCAGTGAGTAAGCTCCCAGAATATCCGACTGCAGTGCAATCCGGTTTCGATCACGGGTCACCATCTGCATAACAGGTTCCAGTCCGATTTTCAGTAGATGCGCACAGGCCGCAATGCTGGACATCCTGACGATAGCTGTTTGATTGTCGGTGACATTTACGGCATCAACGCAACCTTTTAATACCAGGCCTTTTTTATTGACTATCTCGGCGTTGGCTCCTCGGGGTGGACCGCACTCGGCAGTAACCGCAAACTCTCCCCTGGATAAAAGTTGCTGTAATCTGCTTGAAAAATCCGTGTTCATATGAAGTGATCCTCTCTGATGAGTTTTCTGGGGCCCCCGGCATTACTCGAGCTCCAGTTTTTGGGCGGAATATAGATCCTTAAATTATCCAATTGTCCCAGCGCAGTGAGTCGCTGGATGATAAGCTGCCAGGCGCATTCAATTTCGGGATTAACTTCGCATATGCCCTGAATAGATCCCCCGCACGGGCCGTTGAGCAACTTCTTGGAGCAGCGCGTAATAGGGCAGACACCGCCGAATATGGCCAGCTCGCAATTGCCACAGCCGGAGCACTCCTCGGTAAATACGCCCTGGCGCTCCAGAACACCGATAAACATTGTATTTACTCCGGGAAGCACGGGTGTCCGGAAAAACCGTCTGGCAACAGCCTGCACGCCGGCACCGCAGGCCAAGGATAGTACCGTATCGTTGCGAGCGATGGCGGAAGCACTCTCTGCAATGAACTCATCTTCGCACTGACGTTCAACCGTAAACTCTTCAATTTCAATCTCTTTGCCGTCTTTTTTAAACGCCAGCCTTAAAGCGGATGCAAGGGTGGCGACCTCGTCTTCGCCGCCGGCAAAGCACGTCTTAACACAGGTTCCGCAGCCTAAAATGAGGAGCTTGCGGGCAGTCCCTACAATTTTCTTAATTTCTGCGATAGGTTTTTGTTCTCCGACTATCATTTGATTAACTCCTCTTTTTGCTTGTATCCCTAATACACTCAAACAGTACACGCCTTAAAAAAAGATCATCCCTTCCGCTGACAGATAATACTCTATAATAAAAACTCCCCGACACCTCAATTATCTCAAACCGCCGGATTGGGCCCCAATTCGTCAAGGTCCGCTAAGGTTTTACGTATTATTTCAGTTGCGGACGCTCTACCTCCGGGAGATAAGTTAAAGATCGACAGTCTCCGTCCGGACAGGCCGATTTCATCCAGCAAATCCTGTACCCACTTCACCCGTTTTCTGGCTCTGATACTGCCTTGTACATAGCGGCACTGTTCCTCGGGGCACACCAGAACAACCACTGCATCGGCACCGCTTTCAAAGGCTTTGAGCAAAAAAACATCCTTGACCATACCCGAACAGGGTAATTTGACGGTTTGCAATTCGTAATTATTTTCACCCCCCGCGGGCAAAGACACTTCTTCGAAAAAAGTGTTTATACAATAAAATACTGTTATCGTAGGCTTAAATTTCTGATCCATTTTCTTCTTTTTATTTAAGAATATACGCTTTCACATTCTTTAAAAAAAAAAGACGTCTTCCCAACAAGGGTCCAGACGTCTTTGTCTTGCGCTAAAAACTCGGCACACCTTTGTACAAAGTCTTTAAAGAATTTATTATTTAAATGTATTTTGGAAATTTGTCAAGACTAAGTTATATGAATGTAGGAGTATGCCCTGGATTGATGACCTGAAATAGCAACCGCTGACCTCGCAATTTGGTGCAGTTGGCTTCAATCCGTCCGGGCATATTAGCCAGGGGGTGTGATCTGCCGTAGTAACCGTTCACAGGTTCAGAGGTTCAGGGTTAAGGTTAACAAAAAAAGCAGCCCGACTCGGCTGCCTTCGACATGAGCTCACAGCCGCAGGGCTCGTCGCAGGCTGAACTTCTGAACTATGAACCTGTGAACGCCTAGCTCTATTTTTTATACTCGCAGATATTCATCCAGGAAGAATGCCCCGGCATTTTACAATACCAAAATATCCATCCGTCCACGGGATTGCGGGTTATGGAAACTGCTGCCGCCGAAGGCGATAAAAATTGCTTGCCGTTTAAAAATAGAGCTCCGTTCTTAACTTTGCCATAATAAAAACAGCCTTTATACTTGCTGCGAAATTCCGTACCATGGGGAAAAGTTACATCTTTGATTACCCATGGCCTAACAGCGCCAGTACGCTCAGATCCTTGTACCTGCCTGTCCATTCCGCCCTCCCTTTTTTGAATACTCAGTCGTCGGTTTAACTTTCTTGAAAGAACTGCGGAACCACAAACGAATGGGACTTTTTACGACGCCATCAAATTTAAATGCCATAATATCACTAAATACAGGTCGTTATGGCTGAAATGCTGCTATTGCACAAACAAATAAGGGCTAAGGCTTTTTTTAGCACATATAATTATATCTTTCAATAGTTAAGCTAAACTAATATTTTGCATTATAGTTGACACGTTATCGACTATTTTTTATTATTCGTAAATTCAGACCTCATCATTCACCAGATAAAAATGACCGTAGGCCGTTATATACTGCGGGATTTCACAAAAATTGAACATCCGGTCGGTCTGGGTTAGGAGGTTCAGCCTGCGACGAGCTCAGCCGAGTCGGGTTCAG
>NZ_JAZFTO010000311.1:0-7168 GCF_036446775.1 Candidatus Desulfatibia sp. | reverse complement strand
TTGCCGCCCCCGCGGCAGATCTCTATGAAATCGCCCGCCAATTCTCTTGAAAGGAGAGGCGACAGGTAAACGCCTCCTTGGCGCACCGTCTCTATGGCGGTAAAAAGTTCGGTGTCCGTATCTTCTTTAAGCAAGTAGCCCCTGGCACCGGCGGCAAAGACGTGATAGAGGTATTCCTTCTTTCTGTGCATGGACAGGATTAATATTTCTACCTCGGGATAGGCCGTCTTGATCTCGCGTGTCGCTTCAACCCCTCTTAATTTCGGCATGGCAATGTCCAGAATGACCATGTCCGTAGTGATCTTTTTTAGTAGGCCAAGGAGTTCGAAACCGTCGCCGGCCTCTCCAACCACCTCCATAGCCTCTGACGTTTCGATAATCTTCTTTATTCCCTGGCGCAGCATGATGTGATCATCAGCCAGCACGATACGATAGGGGCTCATAACCACCTCCTCCTTTATCAATTGGAATACTAAAAGTTATGCTGGTCCCTTTGCCTTCCTCTCCGGAAATCTCAAGGAGCCCTCCCAGCATTCTGGCGCGTTCATCCATGGCCACCAGACCCAAACTCCTCTCTGCGGGATTCCTGGCCTCGACCTGTTTTAAATCAAACCCCTTGCCGTTATCTTCCACCAGAAAATTAACACGGTGCTCATCTTTCTTTATCACAACCGATACGTCGGTGGCCTGGGCATGTTTTCCTATATTTGCGAAGGCTTCCTGAAAGATCCTGTACAGGATAATCTGGGCATCACGCGAAAACAAATTGTCGATGTCCGGCATGTCAAGTGAAAGATTGATATTAGAATGTTTGGTAAAATTTTCAATCAGCCATCGAATGGCAGCGGTCAATCCCAAGTCCTCTAATATGGAAGGGCTCAAATCGCGGGAGAGTCTGCGGACATTTTCAATGATTTGATCTATATACTGCAATGTGCTTTCACAATCTCCTTTTAGCGATCTCTGATCCTCTTGCAAGTTCCTCTCAATAGATCTAACCTGGAGTTTCAAGACAGTGAGGGACTGGCCCAATTCATCGTGCAGTTCCAGGGAGATTCGCCTTCTTTCTCTTTCCTGTGCCGTAAGAAGATGGGAGGAAAGAAAATGGAGTCTTTTCTCTGATTCTCGCAGCGCCTCTTCAGCCGAAATGCGCTCGGTGATTTGCCGGCGTAATTTCTCATTGGCTTCCGCAAGTTCCGCCGTGCGCTCCTGTACCCGTCGTTCTAACTCGCTGTGGGCCTTTTCCAGAGCTTCCTCGGCCCTTTTTCGTTGAATGATCTCAGAATTTGCTTTTCTGTAGAGCAAGAAAACAGAGAGTCCGATAAGCACACATAATCCCAAAACACTATAACCAACGGTCCTCAGCAAGGACCCGGTAACCCTTTTCGAAACTACATTATGGTCATGCAGGAAAACCACGTGCCAACCAGGATATTTAGTAATCTCCGCTTGATGCACGTGGTACTTATTACCCAAGTTGTCCACGGCTTGGTTTTTACCCACTAGCTTCATACCAGTCCAATCCCAAGGTCCTTCGCCGAACTGCCGCGTCTTGGCAATCTCAGAGATCTCCTTAAAAGAGACCTTCCATAACACATGGTAAAGCCACTCTTCACGATCCGACACAAACACAATCCCGTGAGGATCAGTGATCAGCAAAATCCCACCGTGCGGTTTATGGAACTTGAGATTTTCTTCGATCAGTTCAATGGATTTTTTGATGACCACAACCCCCAAGGGTCCTTCTTTCCCCTTGCCATAAACCGGATGACTGAAATATATTCCCCGTTTTTCCGATGTGACTCCCAAGGCCATATAGATGGCCGGAAAGCCTTGCATGGCCTGCTGAAAATAGGGGAGAAAACCATAATTCTTCCCCACAATACTAGTAGGAGTGTCACGGTTGCTCGAAGCTATGGTGTTTCCGGAACGATCCATCAGGTAACAGACACTGGCCTGCACAGTATCACGAAAATGGTCCAGAATCGCATTGGCCCCTGCAAGAGCAACCGCATCTCCACTCACCGGAAGTTGTTGTAATTCCTTTAGTCCGGCCAAAACCTTGACGGATGTGAACGACCACGTCAGATATGCGTCGATTTTATCACTCAAGATCTTCAAGTGTTCCGACGTTTCGTGGTGCACCCTCTCTATGGCGGATTTTCTCAAAATTGAATAGTAAAGATAACCCCCAATGGTGGTGGACAGAACGGCTACCACAGACAATACAAAGACTAGCCGGCGAAGTTTAGTTTCAGATTTTTTCATATTGAACCCTATGGGTGTTCTTTACGGCTCAGGAGGAAGACCGTCATACATTTAAAAATAGCATATGGGCATCAGGGTTGCAATTATTTTGATTTATGGAAAAAGAGTTGTTGGACGATGGATAACATATTGCAATATCATACTAAAGACTGTGTATCGTAGCCCTATATTTTAAGTGATCAAGGAAGGTTATGATTGGTTTCCCGAATCTTTGCAGTTATGTAGTCAGTTTAATTATGTAAGGCTACAGCCTACTTATGAGATTAGAATTTTCTTGATCTTCCTGCACCTGTTAGTGGGCAACCTGGGCTGAATTGATTCCTGCCACTACTTACCGGATCTGGATGTTGATCGCATGTTTATACAGATCATTCAGTCCGCTTGAAATTCAAATACCAAAATACGATCATGGGCTGTGTCGGCGGCAAAGATCCGGCCACCCGCATCGACAGCGACGCGGGTCGGTGAGAACAGCTTGGTTGGAGGGTCCAGGTTCCACTGAGCCAGAACGCGGCCCTTGGGCGAGAGGGCCACCATGCGGTGGTTGGCACTGTCTGACACAAAGATACGGCCGGCCGAATCCACCGCAATACCCGAGGGCACCCGAAACCAGCCCTGCCAGGACGCCGCTATGCCCCAGCCGAAAATCCCACCCCATTTATCCAGATATTTTCCCTCGGATGTGAATTTCTGAAGACGATTGTTATACGCATCCGCCACGTAGATCTGCCCTGCCGGATCCACGGCGACGTCGGTCGGGTAGTTAAGCGCCCCGCTCCTTGCCCGGCCGGGCCGGCCGACCTGGAACAGAAGCACTCCATCTAAGCTATAGGCTTCCACCCGCTTGTTGTAAAACTCAGCCAGATAGATTCGGCTCCGCTTAGGATCGATGCTTAACCCTGAAGCAACCGTAAATTGACCGGGAGCCTTGCCAGTCTGGCCCCACTGCTTTAGATATTCACCACTGGAGGTAAAGACCTGGATCCGGTCCAGGTCATAGTCACTCACATAGACCCGGCCTCGGCCATCAACAGCGACATCCACAGGTTTGGAAAATTCACCAGGACCCTCGCCAGGCCGGCCCCAGGCCAGTAAAAAACTCCCCTCCGATGTGAGCTTCTGAATCCTTGCATTGCGCGTATCGGCCACGTACAGATTTCCCTGTGGATCAAACGCAAGCCCCATGGGCTCATTAAATTGACCGGGCGCCTGCCCGGTCGTTCCCCATGTCGCCACGAGCCTAAAACGCCCCGGGCTTTCTGATCCGGCTTCCATCGAAAAGGTCCAAAGAACCAGGATCAGAAAAAAGAAGAGGGGCAGAGACGCTGCGATTCGGAAGAATCGTCTGTTCATGGTTTAGACCTCCAAGGCACGATCTGCTCAGGCACTAACCGCATAGGGGCGGTGGAATCTTTCTTCGTACCGGCGATCAAGATAATTTTCTGATTGAGGATCTCCTGCGATTCCTTCACGACCGCATTGGCCTCCACTGGAAAGCTCTGGGCTGTCTCAGTCACTTCAAAACGATATGTTCCGTCTGAGGCCCGAGTAAGCCGCCCCACAAATTCGGCTCTAACCTCTCTGGGCGAAAAGCCGGCGTCGTAAACGTACTGATTGATCGTCTCGATTGGCAAAATCGGCTTGCCTTTTATGAAGCCCACCTCAACTACGCCTTCTTTCATATTCATGTCGTACCAGGCAATCCGTCCTGACTGTTTAAAGAAGCGCTCCAGGCCGTAGGCACAAAAGTAGCAGGCCAGGCCATCGGCCCGGATATAGACCTTGTTCTCCCCCTTCTCCGCAGACGGGCTGATGACCTTGGCATCTGCTGCCGATGCGACGAACCAGATGGTCATCACGGTCAACACCAAAAAAGTTATCGTTTTCATGACAGTCAGACCTCCTTTCATATTAAACATATTAAATAATAAGGTTAAAAGCGAAACTCCACCGCAGTCTTCATGACAAAGTCCTTGGGCGCCTGCTGGCCGTTTAATGATTGAAGAATCGGGATCTGCACGCCGCCGCGCAGCATGATTCGGTTGGTCGGAGAAATCAGAATCTCTGGGGAAAAGAAGATAAAATCGCCACCTGAATTGGCATTAGCGAACCCGTTGATCCTGGCTTTTCGCTCATGGAGGTAATTCAACTCAAAGAAGTAGACGATGTCGGTCTCTTCCAGTCCGCGCAGCTCTGGGCGCAGACCATAAGCAACATCCAGATGGAGCCGATCCCCAGGCTTGGTGTCATTGTCCTCGACATGATAGAGATACCGGGCATCCACAAAATAATACCAGTGCAAGCCTTCCCGGCCATGGGCCAGGCCGGCGAGAAGGCTCGGCTTCTCCCGACCGAGTCTCCCATCTCCCTTACCTACCGGAATAGTGGACTGAATCACACTGGCAACAGCATATTTCGCTCCGGGCAGGTCTTTATCCCAAAACCGCCATTTGATGCGCATGGTTGGGTCTCCTATGCCGTTTTCCACGTTCTGTCCCGCGGGTGTGATGTTTTCCTCGCGGACAAAAGGGATAGAAAACCCAACTGCCAGGTCCCGTGTCAGGCCGTAAGAGAACTCCTGTTCCAGCTCAAACCTCCGCTCATCCCCCTGCCGTTCATGGGTAATCTCTGTGTGGATATCGAACGCTCCTTTGCCCGGAGCCTCAGGGCTGATCATAAAAATTGGTTCATGCGCCTCCGCAGGAACGGTATATGCCAGGCTCATAAGCAGTAAAGTCATGATTGTCAAAACAAGTCCGAAATTCCTCAACATGGCGATTCCCCCCTTTTCCTGAACTTAGACCGTTACGTTCAAAATAGCTCCACAGCGTTCCCTAAAACCGAATTGCGCCGTGGGACGGCCCTTGCTAAAAATACAAATCCTAAAAAAAAATGTTTGTCTTGAATGACCGTATTCAGGCTTTAATTTCAGCCTACACCCTGTACCATAGTACCGAGTCAAGTCTTTTTTAAATTTTTCCACTTCTACCTGAAATATAATCCCTGTACCTTGGTACGTGTCAAGGCTTCCCCCGCAAAAAAATTGAAAAAAGTGAACGAGAAAATTTAGATTGGTCGGTGATTTATTTGTATACTTATGAAGTTGAACCTGCACAGCCGCGGGATTCGGAGCTTGACGTCAATAAAATTCGAGATGAACTCGGAAAACGTTTTGGATGGAAAAATGTTATAATCGGCACCGCCGTGCTGATCGGGATTACGGTTCTGGGAACTCTGAGCGTTTTGATATATCACGAATGGTACTAATAATAAATGCTCCTTGTTCAGATTCGAGTTTTATTGCAGAGGCATGAACATTAATCACAGTACCGGCCATACGTTTTAATTTTGTTCCAAAATCTGTTTCAAATCCTTTTTGCTTTAAATTCGATATAAATTGTTTTCGATCTTCAGGATCAATCCAGAAGTCTGCTGCATTATAATTTTTCAATTCACCAAACGATTCAACCCCGAACAGGTCTAATACTGATTGGTTAGCCTCCAGAATTTCTCCTTTTTCAGTAGATAGAATAATAGCGTCCTTTGACATGTTGAAAATTGTTCGGTATTTTTCTTCACTCTCCCGCAGCGCTTCCTCAGCTAGTTTGCGCACGGTGATATCCCGAATGGCACTAAGATTAATTTTTCTGCCATCCAATGTAAAATCGTTAGCGTTAATTTCTACTGGAAAAACAGTTCCATCTTTTTTCTTGTGATACCGAATGGGTAAGAATGTCTTTTCAACGAGTTTAATTGCCTTCTTCGTTTTTTCAGGCTCAGCAGATAAATCCCACGCTTTTAACCCGACAAGTTCTTCATGGCTGTAACCATACAATTTACAAGCTGCTTCATTCGTTTCAAGAAGGTTACCAGTGTCTTCATCTACCAAAAATAAAGCATCTGATTCTACTTCAAAAAGAGTACGATACTTCTCTTCAGATCTTTTGAGCGCCTCCTCAGCCTGCCTGCGTTCAGCATCTACTTTAGATAGGTAAAGCGCCATCTCAATAGTGGTTTTAAGCTCTCTGTCCTGAAAAAGGTTTAATGACATATCCAAAGGGCAGTGTAAGCTTGGCCCGTTCGAGCCTGTCTTCATCCATATGAGCTGTGACGAATACAACCGGGATATTGAATTGGGTGCGTATTTGATCAGCCGCTTCAATCCCGTCTATCTCCCCTTTAAGCACAATATCCATGAAAACCAAATCAGGCCTACACTCCTCCACCTTTTTAACGGCATCCTCTCCATAGGAGACTATTCCAGGCACGGAATATCCAAAACTCTTCAAACGGCTCTCTAAGTCCATTGCGATAATACCGTCATCTTCCACTATCAAAACTTTAGCTTTTGCCATGTTCTATTTACTCCCATTATTAAGCCCTTATTAATAAATTCCGAAATCGACTCGGCTGAGCTCGTCGCAGGCCGCAATCCCAAATCCCAAATCGAATCATATCCTTGGTTTATAAGCAGCTCTTTTGAACTTGATATTAAATTGAGTTCCACCTGTTCGATCTAAATCAATTGTTCCATCAAGCTGATGTCCTGCTAATACCTTGACTAAGTGTAAACCCATTGACTCCGTACCTCTGATATCCAATTCCTCTGGAATACCTACACCGTCATCACTGACTGTTAATTCAAGCTCATCTTCATTGATTGATTGTAGGACAATGCTGATGTTACCTTCTTCCTGCTGGTGAAATGCATGTTTAAGGGAATTGGAAACCAGTTCGTTTATAATCAATCCACAGGGAATTGCATTTTCAAGGTCGAATAGAACATCCTTGATCTCAATATTTAGTTTTACCTTGTTTGTATCAACCCCATGAGATGTGAATAAGCCATTTACAAGGCTTTTAATATATTCACCGAAGTCGATGTTAGCGAAGTCCTTGG
>NZ_JAZFTO010000310.1:0-7881 GCF_036446775.1 Candidatus Desulfatibia sp. | reverse complement strand
CCGGTTCCGGATTTCGAACTAAAAATAAAGGGGGTGAGGTACGAAGAGCGCTTCGGATACGGCAAGGCATTCATGCTACTTTCGGTACTGCCCATGGTGAACAAGGTCCTACAGAGCATCGGTAGGGCCGTAAGAAGCGAGAGGGACACGGCATCCATAATCCTTCTGGACGACAGAACAAAATATCTCAAGTACTTCCCGGAAGGAATCCGCCACGAGATCCAGATTTTGGATTTGAATGCCATCAAAGACGAGGTCGAATGGTTTCATAAGCCCCGCTAAATCATAGCAACAAGGCAGTGGCAACGTCCCTCACAAGACCTATAACCGGGGGGGGATACAAACCAATGATAAGTATCACAATAGCGGCAATTGCCATTGGTATAATGGACGTAATATCTTCTTTTACTTTTGAATTGTCTTTTGGTTCTATGAAATACATATATCTCGCCAATCTTCCATAATAAACACAGGAGATTGCGCTGTTTATCACCAAAGACACTGCAAGTATGACCCCCATAGTATTGGATTTCATTGCCGCGACGAGCAGGACTAATTTACTGATAAAGCCTGCGGTGGGCACGATTCCCGCGAGAGAAATCAAGAAAATCAACATGAACGTTGCAGTAATTGGCGCTCTCCTTCCCAATCCAGCATAATCTTTAATATCATAACCAATCTGCTCGGAGACTGCAGCGACGGCGATAAAGGCCCCGCCCTTCATAAATAAGTGAACTGTCAGATGAAGCAAGGTAGCCGCAATCCCCAGTGCCGCCAAATCCCCCATGTTGAATGCCACTGCCAATCCAATGATGATATAGCCTGCCTGGGCAATAGTAGAATAAGCAAACATTCGCTTGATGTTTCTTTGGGCTAACGCAACAACGTTGCCCACGGTCATTGACAGAATAGCTAATACCGCCAAGATTAAACCCCATTCCACATGCAGTGTCGGCATTGCAACTACCAACACCCTTAGCAATGCAACGAATGCAACATTGATAATCCCGCCAGAGAGGAAAGCACTTATGGGTGCCGGTGCTCCGGAGTGTGTATCTGCCAGCCACATATGAAAAGGTACTATGCCTGTCTTGAACCCAAAACCACTTATCAGGAAAAATGAGGCGAGTAAAGCTAAAGAAT
Source organism: Candidatus Desulfatibia sp. (assembly GCF_036446775.1). Lineage (NCBI taxonomy): Bacteria > Pseudomonadati > Thermodesulfobacteriota > Desulfobacteria > Desulfobacterales > Candidatus Desulfatibia > Candidatus Desulfatibia sp. The sequence goes on along the minus strand of NZ_JAZFTO010000310.1, from coordinate 6,738 downwards.
GATTGTTTATGGTTAATGCACTGGCAATGCTGGTTGATCCGGTTGCCCCGTAAACCAGGGATATCCCAAATAATGTAATTGCAGAAAAGAATGCGCTAAACATAAAATACTTCATCGCTGATTCGCTTGAAATTTTCTTTTTTGTGAATGCTACTAACGGATAACTTGCAATGGCTGTAAGTTCGAAGCCGATGTAAAGGGTTATCAGATCACCGGAGGATGCGCTAATCATCATGCCCAATGTGGTAAACAGTACCAGGGAATAATATTCGGGTCGATCTCCCCATTTTTTTACAGGTTCTAATGAACATATTGTTACCAATAAAGAAATGCTGATAAAGAGAAGCTTAAATATCACAGCCAGCGGGTCGATGATAAAAAATCCGCTGAACAGCGTTGTATTAGCGTTGAATAGATTTAGGGTGAATAAAAAAGATAATATTAAGGCAAATATGCTCAGATGACCGACAATCCTGCCGTTTTTGAACATTCCAAGCATTAACGCTGTCAATGCAGCTGTGCAAACGATGGCCTCGGGGAGCATCAGCATGTAATTCATTGTCCGCCACCCAAAAGGAATATTATGCAGATTGAAAGGAATATCAGTACAAAGACTGCATTGGAGCTAACCACCTCCAAATGCTGGGGGATGTCTGGGTATCGGTCCCTTTTTTCCATGCCCACTATGATTTTCATAGCCGCAACAGGATTTCTGCTGAACCAGAGTAGAGCTGTGAAAAAGTTCAAAGCGACCCGTGTGACCATGTTTCCGACATCTGCCAATGGATTGTTGACAATCCACACGAACCATCCGGCACCTTTCCTATATAACCAATCCGCATCAAGCGTAATTGTCGGAGTACCTTTAACCTGCTTTAAAAGCAGGAAAAATCCTAATGCTGTAAATAATAGAATTTGCAAAGTCCCTACGATATGTCCCGCTGTGTACGGGGCAAAGTCTACAGAGTAGGGTAATATGTTATAAAGAGACTGGGGGTAGACGCCTATAAAAATGGACAAAAATGCTGCAATCCCCATGGCCAGCAACATATTTTTCGGCGGTTCTCTTGCATTTATTCCAGAGTCTTTTCCAAAGAATGTGAAGTAGGGCAACTTCAATCCGGTGTGAAGAAACGTGCCTGCTGAAGCCAATGTCAACATGAGCCATACGAATGCCATGTGCTCCCCGGCTGCAGCCGCTATAACCATTGATTTACTCACAAACCCACTGAAAAATGGAAATGCTGAGATGGAAAATCCACCGATCATATAAAGGATAAGGGTCACTGGCATCTTTTTGTGCAGGCCCCCCAATTCTGTCAGCTTGCTCTTCCCGGTGGTATAGATCACGGCTCCAGCACCCATCATTAGCAGGCCCTTATAGAGGATATGCGTAAATGCATGGGAGGCCGAACCGTTTACCGCCATCATGGTCCCCAACCCAACACCACTGACCATATATCCTACTTGGCTGATAATGTGATAAGAAAGTAATCGTCTGATATCGTTCTCAAGGACTGCGAAGACTACACCGTATACGGCCATTATCGCACCAATCCATATCAATGCTTCAGTTCCAGGGAATGCCCTGAGCAATACGTATATTGCTGTTTTGGTGGTAAACGCGCTTAAGAATATGATTCCTGTGACCGTCGCTTCAGGATACGCATCTGTAAGCCAGGCATGCAACGGCGGCACAGCGGCATTTAGCATAAATCCGATAAGTATGAGGTAGGAAGCAACGTTGAGATGCCTGACATCCATTTGCTCAAATAAGATAGACCCGGTACTATTGAACAGCAGCAAAATACCACTCAACAAACAAACACCGCCGAATACGTGCACTAAGAGGTACCGGAACCCGGCATTTAGCGATATCTTTGTCCCCCTGTACCAGATGAGCCAAACCGACGAAATAGCCATGAGTTCCCAAAATATGAACAGAGAAAGATAGTCCCCTGCAAAGACAACACCCAGGGAGCCACCAACATATAGCATGGCGGCAACATGCTGTCCGGATTCTTTCACATGAAGGGCATACAGATTTCCTATAAAGGCCATTATCACAAATACATAGCCAAAGACCATGCTCAGGTTATCGACTCTGCCGAGAATCAGATCGAGCCCAATGAAATCCATTACAAAACCGGTGCCACGCGGCATGTTTATGAGGTCTACAAATCCGACTAATGGAAGTAAAAGCAGGTATGCCTTTCTAACATTTCCGCGTAGTAAAGGCACCAGGAATGCCCCCAATATGAATATGAATGCAACCGGTACGTTAATCATAGTAATCCTCCGGCTTCATAAGCCAGTGCTTGCCAATGAATTTGGACACTACGATGATAAGGACACACGCCATAAACCCGTATACCGCACTAAAGCCCGGTACTCCCTCCCAGAAAAACGTGACATGCTCGCGGGGGATAAGGAAATCCGATAGGACTACGGCAACAAGGCATATTCCAAATAATATTTTTAATCGCTCCATGTTACGTCACACCCCGCATAACTGCTTTAGCCAGTTCTAAAAATAGGGATGGATACAGCCCCAGGATCACTGATCCAATGGCAGTCAATGTCAATGGAACCGTCACAAAAAGTGAGGGTTCTTTAATGGTGCTATCCCCTTCAGGCAATTCCTTGACAAAGGCCGTATAGACCACTGGAAAGAAATATGCTGCGTTTAGTATTGAACTTACTAAAAGCACTATCAGAATAGGAATCTGGCCTGCCTCTATGGATCCCAAGGCCAGGAACCATTTGCTTATAAACCCGCCTGTGAAGGGTATCCCAACCATGCCAAGTGAAGCTATTGCAAAGGCAAACATGGTTATAGGCATCTTCCTCCCTATACCGTTCATCTCGCTTATGTTGGTCTTGCGGGTAGCAATATAAATGGAACCGGCGCAGAAGAACAATGTGATCTTTGCAAAGCCATGGTTCACGATATGCATTACTCCCCCGATTATTCCACTGGGGCTAAGCAATGCGGCCCCGAGGACTATGTAAGAGAGCTGACTTATTGTAGAATATGCGAGCCTCATCTTGAGGTTATCATGTGTCAGTGCATATATCGATGCCAAAAGAATAGTGAATGAGACAAAGTACGCCAATATAATGCCCAGTCCTAATTCAGATAACAGGTCTATTCCGAATATGTAAAATATTATTCTTAAAATTGAAAATACCCCTACTTTAACCACTGCTACGGCATGCAACAACGCACTCACTGGCGTTGGAGCAATCATTGCCGTTGGAAGCCAGGAATGCAAAGGCATTATTGCAGCTTTAGTATAGCCAATAATAAACATAAAGAATATCAATGTCAAAAGTCCCCCGCCATGCCCTGCGAGAATGCCACGTTCTGAAAATTCCAGCGTGCCGGTTAGGCTATAAACCAGGACAATCGCTGTCAACTGAAAAATGATGGATGTGGTCAATAAATATCCAAAGTATTTTGTTCCGGCGCTTAATGCTCCCTTGGTTTCTTTATGAATGACCAACGGATACGTAGATATTGTCAGAATTTCATAGAAAATAAATAATGTCAATAGATTAGCTGCGAATGCTACGCCCATTGCAGAGGAAAGTGCTATTGCAAAACAGAAGAAATATCTGGTTTGAGCGTGCTCTTTAAGTGATCTCACATATCCTATTGAATAAACCGAGGTTATGATCCAGAGAAACGATGCGGTAGTCGCGAAGAGTATTCCGAATGCGTCAACCCTGAATTTTATGTCCAATCCCTTAAAGAGCGTAAACAGTGTGTACTCTATGATATCTCCGTTTAATATAATCGGCAGCATGGATGCAACAATCAGGAATTTGGTCAGCGCCGTGATGATGGTCACCGATTCCCTGAGATTCGGTTTCTTGCTAAATAACACTATTAAAAAGGCACCTATTAGCGATACCAGCACTGCCAGCGCCGGGGCCATTGAGACTATTGTTTGTTGCATTTTTGAGTTACCGCCTTCTAAGAGTTCCTATCTCGCTTAGATCTATGCTCCCGTGTTTGTTGAATATCAAAAGCAATATTGCCAGCCCGATTGCAATTTCTGCAGCGCCGACGGCTATAGCAAATATCACAATCAGCTGCCCTGAGATATCTGCCATATTTGCTGAGAAAGCAACCAGATTCAGGGTGGCGGTGTTCAGCATTATCTCTATGCACATTAAGACTTTGATTGCGTTCTTCTGTGTTATAACACCAAAAGCCCCTATACTGAACAGGATTGCTGAAACACCCAGAAAATAATCTATTGGTATCGTGCTATCCTACCTCCTTTTGAGGTCTTGCAATAAATATCGCAGCCACCATTGCGACCAGCAAAACCAGCGATATGAGCTCAAATGGAAGCACGTACGTGGTAAGCATTACTTTGCCTATTTCCTCTAATGAGTACACTGGCACAGTGCCTGCACTGAATGTTACTTTACTTGCGCTTAATGCCGTGATTATCAGTGCCATGAATACCGAGAATACGAAAATCTGCAGTATCAAGGTATTATTCACAATGCTGCTTTTCGCCTTGCTTTTCGTCAGCATTATAGTGAACAATATCATGGTGATTACCCCCCCTATATAGACGAGGACCTGTATTATCGCTAGAAACTCTGCACCCAGTAAAATGTAGAATGCGGCAATCATTGTAAACAACAAAGCCAGAAATAATGCGCTGTGCACTATTTCTTTCGATATCACGACCATTGCGGCACTACAAACTGCAATCAATGCAATTAAAAAAAACGCCTCGAGCATCTTTTACCCTTTTCTTCTAACTATTTCCATTATTTCATTGACGATGTCTGTTAAAGACAGAATGCCACGTAATACTTTTTTGTCATCTACCACAAGCAGCCTGGTGAACTCCTTCTCCTTCATGACCGTTGCCGCATCCTTTATCGTCATGTTCATGTCGACGCTTTCCACGTGGCCCGACATTATATCCTTTGCCGTTACTTCGTTGAAGTCTTTTCCAAACGCTTTGACTATATCTATCTCAGAGATTATCCCTATCGGCTCGTTTTTCTCTGAAATTACAGCGACTCCGTGCACGTGCCCTTCTACCAGTACTTGAATCACTTCTGTGACCGTATCTGTCTCTGGCACCGTTATTACGCCATAAGTCATCAAATCCTTTACCAGCATATCCTCAATTTTCTGCTCCATTTCAACCACTCAAGTTTTTTAATAAATCGGTTCTTTCGTACTCTGCCAACTCAAAATCTTCTGTTAGCTCCAAAGCCTTTGTCGGGCATGCTTCCTCGCACAGGCCGCAAAAAAGGCATTCTCCTATATTTACAGTGTAGTCGTAGTCCTCTATATTCTTTGTTTTCATCTTGTTTTTCTTTAACTCGATCTTAATTGAACCATTTGGACACATGTTCGCACATACTCTGCATACAATACATTTGCCCTTATCTAATTTATGCATACCTCGCATATTCGGAGACTTTCTCACAGCCCGGGGGTATTCTATGGTTATTGGTTTTCTGGTTAATGCATACTTGATTGTCAACATCAAACCATTGATTATCCCTTTCATGTCATCACCATGCTTGCCGCACCGACTATTGCGATATTCAATAAACCTATAGGTATTAAAAACTTCCATCCAAGAGCCAAAAGCTGATCTATCCTGACTCGGGGCAATGTGCCCCTTATCCATATGACTGTATAAATTATGACGAATGTTTTTATCAGGAGCCAGACAACGCCTGGCAGAATCGGACCATTCCATCCACCCAAAAAGAGGAGCGCGATCAATGCGCTTGCGGCGAACAGGTGCATGTACTCTGCAAACATAAAGAATGCGAACCGCATGCCGCTGTACTCTATGGTGTACCCCGCAACAATCTCACTCTCTGCTTCGAGCAGGTCGAAAGGCGTCCTTCCAATCTCAGCCAATGAGCCCACGAAGAATATGAAAAAACCTATCGGGATCAGGAGGATATTCCATTTAGGTATGAAGCCAAATAAAAGCCCCTGCTGCGATTCCACAATCTCACCTATATTCAATGTTCCCGTGACCAACGCCACGCTCAATACTGCCAAAACCAGCGGAATTTCATAAGTTATCATCTGGGCTGCCGACCTCAGGGCAGAAATCAGTGCGTATTTGTTCTTTGACGACCAGCCGGCCATCATTACGCCTAGTGGAGCTATCGTTGAAATTGCAAGTATGTACAGCAACCCGAGTTCCATGTCAACCAGGACAAGGTACTCGTTTAATGGGATAGCGACAAACATCAAAAGGGTGGGCACGAAAACGACAATCGGTGCTGCAACATAAACCCACCTGTCTACGTTTTTCGGGATTATGTCCTCCTTCAAAAAGAGTTTTATGCCGTCTGCTACGGGTTGGAGTATCCCGTGGAATCTTCTACCGCCCGTTTCCATTGGGCCGAGCCTGATCTGTATGTCTGCGAGAACCTTTCTCTCCATATATGTGAGTACGAGAACAGCCAGCGATACAAAACCAAGCAGTATGGCTCCCTCTATTACGTATATGCCCAGGTTCAATAGGCGCAGCGAAAATGTGCTCTTAAGGATGCTGTATGCCCCCACCTGCTCCAGCACATATACTATCATATCATAGAGGTTGTTCAATTCCATTTTCTTCACCGATCAACTTCGCCCATGATCATATCCAACGAACCGTTTATTGAGACAAGATCAGCCAGTTTCCCCCCTTCAGCCATCTTCTCCAGAGAAGCCAGGTTGCAAAAGCA